>NZ_JZWY01000370.1:0-16863 GCF_000966955.1 Streptomyces sp. NRRL S-495 | reverse complement strand
GTCCAGACGAGGTCGCCGGGGCGGGCACCCAGGCGGGCGAGCACGAGCGCGCGGACGTGCGCCGGGAGTGTGTCGGTCGCGCCGGGTGCGCCGGGGTCGGCGGGCGCGCCGGGTGCGGTGGGGGTGCGTCCGGTGCCGGTGTAGGTGTCGGTGGGCAGGGCCCAGCCCCGGTCCGGTCCCGGGTAGCCGACGGGGCGTCCGGCGAGCCAGCCGGCGGCCTCGCCGGCGGCGCCGTTCGCGGGTCCGCCGCCGGGGCCGCCGGCGCTGCTGCCGCCGATGACGAGGACGACGCTGGGGTCGCGCCAGATGTGGTCGGCGACGCGGTCGGAGGTGAGGACGGTGACGTCCTCGTCGGGGGTGCCGAGGGCCTCGCAGACGACGAAGGTGCGGTGGACGCCGCGGAGCATGAGGGCGAGTTCGGCGGGGCCGGCGCCGGGTGCGGTGAGGACGGCGACCTTGGGGTGGGCGCGGCAGAGGTTGGCGGCGCGGCGCAGGCGGCCGCCGTGCGCGCTGGCCACCTGGGCGTCCTCCCAGGGCATGCCGGCGCGGGCGAAGGCGGCGGCGACGGAGGAGACGGCGGGGAGGACTTCGAGTTCGAGGCCGTACTCGGGGCGGCGCAGGGTGCGGACGACGCCGAAGAAGCCCGGGTCCCCCTCGGCGATGACGACGGCGGCGCCGCGGTGTTCGGCGATCCGGCGGGCGGCGAGCTGGATGCTGCCGAGGGCGATGCGTTCGGCGGCGGGCGGCACCGGGAGGGCCTTGAGCTGGTAGGGGGCGCCGGCCACCAGGGTGGCTGCGGCGAGGGCCGCGGCGGCGGCCTCGGTGAGCGGTGTGCCGTCCCACCCGATGACCGTGATCCGGTCAGCCATCTGTGGCTGTTCTCCCTCGCCATCCGTGCGCCGACAGGCGGCGCCCGTGTGCGGCGCCGGTGGAGAGGCTACCGGGTGTGATCCCCTCGGCGCGGACATCTCGTACACATGTCCGCGCCGACCGGCCCCGAAGGGCAGCCGGGCGGTCGCGCGGGCCGATTGTGCGGGTTGCCGCGCGGGCCGGTCGTGCGGGTCAGTCGCGCAGCACGTAGCGGTGGCCGCCGGCCCAGGCGGGGGCGGCGGCCTCGGGGGGCTCCAGGTCCTCGGGGAGCAGGCTCCACAGGATGAGGTCGCTGCGGCTCTCGCCGACGGCCGGACGGTCGGGGGCCCGACGGTAGTAGCCCGAGGGCTCGTAGCCGGAGGGGTCGTAGCCGGAGGGGTCGTAGCCCGAGGGGTCGTAGCCCGAGGGGTCGTGCTCCGGGAGGCCGTGGCCCCGGCGGTCCCCTGCCCTGCCGAAGGCGGGATCGCCGGACTCGCCGCGCACTATCCAGGCGCTGCGCAGAACGCCCTCGCTGATGCCGCCGATCTTCTGGGCGACCTGCTGGGCGGCGGTGTTCCCGGCGGCGGTGCGCAGTTCGAGGCGCAGGAAGCCCCGGTCCTCGAAGAGCCACTGGGCGACGCCGAGGACGGCCTCGGGGGCGTAGCCCTCGCCGCGGGCCCAGGCGGCGGTGACGAAGGAGATCTCGGTGGAGCGCAGCCGCCAGTCGGTGTGGCGGAGTTCGACCAGGCCGACCAGGCGCTGGGTGAGGTGTTCGGTGACGGCGAGGACGATGCCCCGGCCGGTGGCGCGGTGGGCGGGTGCGAGGCTGCGGGCCAGGTCGAGGGCGTGGGCCTCGGTGTAGGGGTACGGGTGGTCGGTCCAGGCCAGGACGAGTTCGTCGGCCATCATGTCGGCCAGGCCGGGGGCGTCGTCCTCCGCAAGCGGACGCAGCAGCAGCCGTTCGGTGCTGATGGCGGTCTCGGGGAAGCTCGCTGCCATGCCGTCTCTCCTCGCCGGGTCGTGGACACACCGTACGCCTCGCCGGTGCCGGGTGGTCACGCGGTGCACGGACCGGACGACGGTACGTCAGAAATGGGTCTGTCGGACCGTCACTGGTGCATACTGCCCGACCGGGCCCCCGCCTGGTTGCGGCGGGGGCCCGGTTCGGTGGTCCGGCGGGACGGGTCAGGAGCGGGAGGCTCCGGGGATCAGAACGCCGGGATGACGGAGCCCTGGAAGGTGTCGTCGATGAACTTCTTGACCTCGGCGGAGTGCAGCAGCTCGGCGAGCTTCTTGACCCGCGGGTCGTTCTCCTTGCCCTTCTTGACCGCGAGGATGTTGGCGTAGGGGTTGCCCTCGGCCTTCTCCAGCACGATCGCGTCGGTGGCGGGCTTGAGGCCGGAGTCGAGCGCGTAGTTGCCGTTGATGACGGCGGCGTCGAGGTCGGCGATGGAGCGGGGCAGCTGGGCGGCCTCCAGCTCCTTCCACTTGAAGTTCTTCGGGTTGCCCGTGACGTCGGCGGGGGTGGCGGCGGTGCCGGCGCCGTCCTTGAGGGTGATGAGCTTGTTGTCGGCGAGCAGCTTGAGCGCGCGGCCCTCGTTGGTGGCGTCGTTGGGCAGGCCGATGGTGGCGCCGTCCGGCAGTTCGGCGATCGCCTTGACCTTCTTGGAGTAGACGCCCAGCGGCTCCAGGTGCACGGCCTCGACGGAGACGATGTCGGTGCCGCGCTTCTTGTTGAAGTCCTCCAGGTACGGCACGTGCTGGAAGTAGTTGGCGTCGGCCGAGCCGTCCTGCACCGCCGTGTTGGGGGTCACGTAGTCGGTGACCTCCTTGACGTTGAGCTTGAGGCCGGCCTTGTCCGCGAGGTTGTCCTTGACGTACTTGAGGATCTGACCGTGCGGGGTGGGGCTGGCGACGACGGTGAGCGGCGCGTTCGGGTCCGAGGAGGCCGAGTCGCCGTTGCTGCCGCAGGCGGCCAGCGAGAGGGCGATGCCGGCGGTGGCGAGGACGCTGGTGAACTTCAGGGCGTTGCGCACGAAAAGTGCCTTTCTGCGTATTGCGGGGAGCCGCGTCCGAGGATCGGACGGGGAAGTCTGGGACTCGAAGAGGCCTACGGGAGGACGAGGCCCGCGAGGTCTAGGAGGCGACGAAGTCGGTGTCGGCGCGGGGGCGCAGCAGCCTGGTCCGGCCGCCGCCGCGGCCGCGGTTGGCGAGCCGTCGCACGGCGTAGTCGCCGGCCAGCTGGATCACGGTGACGATGATCGCGATCTCGGCGACGATGACCCACATGAAGGCGGTCTCGAAGCGCAGGTAGCCGTAGCGGTAGGCGAGGTCGCCGAGGCCGCCGCCGCCGACGGTGCCGGCCATCGCGGAGTAGCCGATGAGGGCGATGACGGTGGTGGTGACGGAGGCGACGATGCCGGGGAGGGCTTCGGGGACGAGCGTCTTGCGGACCAGGGTCCAGGTGCTGCCGCCCATCGCCTGGACGGCTTCGACGAGGCCGCGGTCGACCTCGCGGACGTTGGTCTCCACGAGCCGGGCGAAGAAGGGGATGGCGCCGACGGTCAGCGGGACGGTGGCGGCCTGCCAGCCGAGGGAGTTGCCGACCAGCCAGCGGGTGAAGGAGAACAGCGCGATCATCAGGATGATGAACGGCAGTGAGCGGGCGAGGTTCACGACCGCGCCGAGCACCTTGTTGACGGGCTGGTTCTGGAGGGCGCCGCCCTTGGCGGTGAGCACGAGCAGCACGCCGAGCGGGAGTCCGAGGAGGACGGTGCAGACGGTCGACACTCCGACCATCTGGAGGGTCTCCCAGGTGGCGGGCCACATCAGTTCCTGCATCTGGTCCCAGGTCATGCCGCCGCTCCGTTCGCCGTTTCGAGCACGTCCACCTGGAGGCCCTGTTCGCGCAGGAAGCCGATGGGCACGACGTTGTCGTGCCGGGAGCCGGGCAGTTCGACGCGCATCCGGCCGACCATGCGGCCGGCGATGGTCTCGACGGCGGCGCCGAGGATGTTGATGTCGATCTGGTAGGTGCGGGCGAGCTGGGAGACGAAGGGCTGGGCCGGGGCGTCGCCCTGGAAGGTGATCTCCAGCACGGTGGCGCCGGGGTGTCCGGTGCCGAACTCGCTGAGCGGGAAGAGTTCGCGGGCGAGTTCGGAGCCGGGCCGGGCGAGCAGGTCGGTGAGCGCGCCGGACTCGACCACCCGGCCGCCGCGCATCAGGGCGGCGGAGTCGCAGACGGACTTGATGACGTCCATCTCGTGGGTGATGAGCAGGACGGTGAGGCCGAGCTGTTCGTTGAGGTCGCGCAGCAGCTTGAGGATGGAGCGCGTGGTCTCGGGGTCGAGCGCGGAGGTGGCCTCGTCGGAGAGCAGCACCTTGGGGTCGCCGGCGAGGGCGCGGGCGATGCCGACGCGCTGCTTCTGGCCTCCGGAGAGCTGGCCGGGGTAGCTGCGGGCCTTGTCGGTGAGGCCGACGAGGTCGAGCAGTTCGGCGGCCTTGCGGCGGCGCTGGGTGCGGTCCAGTCCGATGATCTCCAGCGGGAGTTCGACGTTCTGCTGGACGGTGCGGGAGGACAGCAGGTTGAAGTGCTGGAAGACCATGCCGATGCGGCGGCGGGCTTCGCGGAGGTCCTTGCCGGCGCGGTTCTCGCCGCCGGCGAGGGCGGTGAGTTCGACGCCGTCCACGGTGACGGTGCCGGAGCTGGGGCGCTCGAGCATGTTGACGCAGCGGATGAGGGTGGACTTGCCGGCGCCGCTGGTGCCGACGACTCCGTAGACCTCGCCGGGGCGGACGTGGAGGTCGACGCCCGCGAGGGCGGTCACCTCGCGGCCGCGGGATCGGTAGACCTTGGTGAGGTCCGTGGTGGTGATCACAGCTGCTTCCGTGGGTCGGGGGCGGGCGGCGTGCGGAGGCCGCAGCGCCGTGCGGTCGGCGCCGGGAACGGCGTCGCGCCGGGGGGATCCGGACCTGCCACCCCTTGATCGTCGCCGCTGGGCGGCCGGGCCGCGCGACGGCGTGGCCCTTACGAGTCAGCGGACTGCCCGCGGGTGTGCGGGCAGGCCGAAGAAGGGGGGTGCGGCAGGATGGGCGCGTCCGCACGGACGGGAACGACGCCGGGGTTCTCGCTTCGGGGCGCGAGGAGAGGCACTCTCAGCGGGTGCCGGGGGCGGTGGCCCTCAGCGGTGACACATTCGACGGCACATGGCGCTCTCACCTGCCGGCGGGGTGCCGGTGGGGGTCCATTTCGTCGTCGCAGTCATGTGAGCCAGTAAATCAGATGGTTCGGAGAGGTCCCAATTATTTCGCAACGGCGTCCGCAATGCGGACACTCATCGCGTTGAGCTGCGCGAACGGCGACCGGCGCCGCCTTCGGGAGTCCGAATGATGGCGGCGCCGGTTCCGGCGGGCCCGCGCGGGGCGGGCCGGGGCTTCAGGCGGTGGCGGCGAGCGGGGCCGCGGCGGACTTCTCCAGGTGCACCAGGGTGATCCGGCCGCTGATCTGTTCGACGGTGGTCTGGCGGTAGCCGAGTCGGGCGTAGAGGCGCAGGTTGCCGAGGCTGCGGTGGCCGGTGAAGAGTCGGTAGGAGTTCACCGCGCCCTCCGCGGCGAGGCGGCGCTCCAGCGCCTCCAGCAGCCGGCCGCCCAGGCCGTGGCGCTGCATCCGGGGGTGGACGACCAGACGCCCTATCCGGCCGACGCCGTCGGGGCCGAGGTGGCCCCGGACGGTGCCGACGATCTCGTCGCCGAGGCGGGCGACGAGCACGTGCCGCTCGGTCAGCTCTTCGCGCAGGCTCTCCAGGGTCTGGGTCAGCGGCTCGATGGCCCAGTCCCCGTAGAGCTCGGCCTCGCTCTGGTAGCCGAGGTACTGGAGCTTGAGGATCTGCTCCGCGTCGTCCGTCCCGGCGGTCGAAATGATCACGCTCATGCCCATGTGCGGGGGCCTCCCCATCGTTGTACCCGGCGCGCGAGAGGTGAGGGTGTCGCACCGGTTGGCTGCCGGAGGGTGTCCCGGCCGGGGATCCGCCCAGACCGGGGGTGGCGCACGAACGTACCAGCCCGCACGGCCCTGGTGGGGCCGTGTCGGCGGCGGCGCGCTCACGGTCAGTATCCGAGCCGGCGCGCCACCGTCAAGAGCCGCGTTCGCCAGCGCCTTACCCGGGTGTCAGCTGATCTCAACCTCGTGGCCGCCGGACGTGGCGAGGGTCACGCCCGGCGGGACGGGGCCGGGCGGGAGCAGGACGGGGGCGGCCGGGAGCCGGGCGAGGACCGGGCGGGAGCAGCGCGGGGCGGCCGGGACGGGCGGCGGGGCGCGGGCCGGGGGGAGCACGGCCGCCGCTCAGGCGTAGCGCTCGGCGTGCAGCAGGACGCGCAGGCAGGCCAGGCAGCGGGCCCGGGTGGGGCCGATGGAGCCGCGCGGCATGCCGAGGCGGTGGGAGAGCTCGCGGTAGGTCGGCGGCGGATCCTCGGCGAGGGCGGCGACCAGTTGCGGGCAGCGCCCGGGCGCGGGGGCAGGGCGGCGACGGCCTCGCGGACGCGGCGGCGACGCAGCTCGGCGAGGACCTCGTCCTCGGCGGAGGGGACGGACGGCAGGGCGGTGCACATACCGTGCTTGACCGGGTGGGGGCCGTCCCGGTTACGGGCGGCCGGTCGCATACGGACGGGAGGGGCGCGGCGGAGTACCGCCGCGCCCCTCCCGGACGGTGGGTGGTGGGGGGCCGGTCAGCCCGTCACCCACTCCTGCTGGGCGGCGAGGTCGGCCTTGATCTCGCCGAGCTGGACGGCGACGGCGCTGGGCGCGGTGCCGCCGCGGCCGTTGCGGGAGGCGATGGCGCCGTGGACGTTGAGCACCGACCGCACCTCGGGGGTGAGGTGTCCGGAGATGGCGGCGAACTGCTCGTCCGTCAGGTCGGCGAGTTCGATGCCGTGCGCCTCGCACTCCTTGACGCAGGCTCCGGCGACCTCGTGCGCGACCCGGAACGGCACGCCCTGCTTGACCAGCCATTCGGCGATGTCGGTGGCGAGGGAGAAGCCGGCCGGGGCGAGTTCCTCCAGCCGCTCGCGGTGGACGGTGAGGGTGGCCATCATGCCGGTGAAGGCGGGCAGCAGGACTTCGAGGGTGTCGCAGGAGTCGAAGACCGGCTCCTTGTCCTCCTGGAGGTCGCGGTTGTAGGCGAGCGGGAGGGCCTTGAGGGTGGCGAGCAGGCCGGTGAGGTTGCCGATGAGCCGGCCGGACTTGCCGCGGGCGAGTTCGGCGATGTCGGGGTTCTTCTTCTGCGGCATGATCGACGAGCCGGTGGAGAAGGCGTCGTGCAGCGTGATGAAGCCGAACTCCTTGGTGTTCCAGATGATCACCTCCTCCGCGATCCGGGACAGGTTGATCCCGATCATCGCGGTGACGAAGGCGAATTCGGCGACGAAGTCGCGCGAGGCGGTGCCGTCGACGGAGTTGCCGACCGAGCCGCCCTCGAAGCCGAGGTCGGCGGCGACGGCCTCCGGGTCGAGGCCGAGCGAGGAGCCGGCCAGTGCCCCGGAGCCGTAGGGGGAGACGGCGGTGCGGACGTCCCACTGGCGCAGCCGCTCGGCGTCCCGGCCGAGGGCCTGCACGTGCGCGAGGACGTGGTGGGCGAAGAGCACGGGCTGGGCGTGCTGGAGGTGGGTACGGCCCGGCATCGCGGTGTCCGGGTGGGCCTCGGCGAGGCCGACCAGGGCGTGCTGGAGGTCGAGCAGCAGGCCGCCGATGGTCTTCGCGTGGTCCCGCAGGTACATCCGGAAGAGGGTGGCGATCTGGTCGTTGCGGGAGCGTCCGGCCCGCAGCTTGCCGCCGAGGTCGGGGCCGAGGCGCTCCAGCAGGCCGCGTTCCAGGGCGGTGTGGACGTCCTCGTCGGCGACGGTGCCGGTGAAGGTGCCGGCCTCGACGTCGGCGAGCAGCCGGTCGAGCCCGTCGTGCATGGCGGCGAGTTCGTCGGCGGTGAGCAGGCCGGCCTTGTGCAGGGCGCGGGCGTGGGCCTTGGAGCCGGCGATGTCGTAGGGGGCGAGCCGCCAGTCGAAGTGCACCGAGGCGGAGAGCCTGGCCAGGGCCTCGGAGGGGCCGTCGGCGAAGCGGGCGCCCCAGAGGCGGACGTCGCCACCGGTGGCGGTCTGGTCGGCGGACATCGCTGGCTCCTTACGGACGTGCGGGAAGGGGGGGCGGGGGTGGCCCCCGGCCGGCCCCGCGGGAACGGGGCGCGGCCGGGGTCCGGGGCGGCTCAGCCCAGGTCGCGGCGGGCGGCGATCTTCGAGGAGAGGCCGAAGATCTCGATGAAGCCCTTGGACATCGACTGGTCGAAGGTGTCGCCGGTGTCGTAGGTGGCGAGGTTGAAGTCGTACAGCGACTGGTCGGACTTGCGGCCATTGACGACGGCCCGGCCGCCGTGCAGGACGATCCGGATGTCGCCGGAGACGTGCTGGTTGGCCTCGTTGACGAAGCCGTCGAGGGCGCGCTTGAGCGGGGAGAACCACAGGCCGTCGTAGACCAGTTCGGCCCAGCGCTGCTCGACCTGCCGCTTGTAGCGGGCGAGTTCGCGCTCGACGGTGACGTTCTCCAGCGCCTGGTGGGCGGTGATCAGGGCGATCGCGCCGGGGGCCTCGTAGATCTCCCGGGACTTGATGCCGACGAGGCGGTCCTCGACCATGTCGAGCCGGCCGACGCCCTGGGCGCCGGCGCGCTTGTTGAGCTCCTCGATCGCCTGGAGGACGGTGACCTTGCGGCCGTCGATCGCGACCGGGACGCCGGCGTCGAAGGTGATGACCACCTCGTCGGCCTCGCGCGCGGTGGCGGGGTCCTGGGTGTACTCGTAGACGTCCTCGATCGGGGCGTTCCAGATGTCCTCGAGGAAGCCGGTCTCGACAGCCCGGCCGAAGACGTTCTGGTCGATCGAGTACGGGGACTTCTTGGTGGTGGCGATCGGCAGGCCCTTGGCCTCGGCGAAGGCGATGGCCTTGTCCCGGGTCATCGCGTAGTCGCGGACCGGGGCGATGCACTTGAGGCCCGGGGCCAGCGAGTTGATGCCGACCTCGAAGCGGACCTGGTCGTTGCCCTTGCCGGTGCAGCCGTGGGCGACGGTGGTGGCGCCGTGCTTCTGGGCGGCGGCCACCAGGTGCTTGACGATGACCGGCCGGGAGAGGGCGGACACCAGCGGGTACTGGCCCTGGTAGAGGGCGTTGGCCTTGACGGCCGGGAGGCAGTACTCGTCGGCGAACTCGTCGCGGGCGTCGGCGACCTCGGCCTCGACGGCGCCGCAGTCCAGCGCCCGCTGACGGATGACGTCCAGGTCCTCGCCGCCCTGGCCGACGTCGACGGCGACGGCGATGACCTCGGCGCCCGTCTCCTCGGCGATCCAGCCGATGCAGACGGACGTGTCCAGACCGCCCGAGTAGGCGAGTACGACGCGCTCGGTCACGGCTTTCTCCTTCACAACTGTGCGAACAGGCTTACGGCGATAGGCATAAGTATGCACTACTCCGTATGAAACTCAAAACCCATGGCCGGGTGGGTTCCGGATACGCCTGTGGGCCCGGTCGTGACCGGGCCCACAGGACGGGTGCGGGGGCTGTGCGGCGCTGAGCCGGGGGCTACTGCGCCTTCGCCTGGGCGAGCTGCATGAGGTGGTCGGCGAGGGCCTGGCCGCCGGCCGGGTCGCGGCTGATCAGCAGGACGGTGTCGTCGCCGGCGATGGTGCCGATGATCTCGAACACCTCGGCCTGGTCGATCGCCGAGGCCAGGAACTGCGCCGCGCCGGGCGGGGTGCGCAGCACCACCAGGTTGCCGGAGGCGGTCGCGGAGACCATGAGCTCGCCGGCCAGCCGGGCCATCCGGCCCTCGGTGGCGGACTCCCCCATCGGCGCGCGCGGGGTGCGGTCGCCGCCCTCGGCCGGGACGGCGTAGATGAGCGCGCCGTCCCGGTTGCGGATCTTCACCGCACCCAGCTCGTCCAGGTCCCGGGAGAGGGTGGCCTGGGTGACCACGAGTCCGTCGTCGGCGAGCAGCTTGGCGAGCTGGCTCTGCGAGCGCACGGGCTGGCGGGTGAGCAGGTCCACGATCCGCCGGTGGCGCGCGGTGCGGGTCTGCGGGACCTGCGGCGTCGGGCCGGCGGCGGGCTGGCCGGAGTGGGGAACGGTCATGTGATTATTCTCCCGGACTACGCTCGGTTCGCATCGTCCGGGGCGTCCGCGCGCACCGACCGCAGCACGGCCGGCAGCGCGGCGAGGAACGCGTCCGCCTCCTGCTCGGTGAGCACCAGCGGCGGCGCCAGCCGCACCGCGTCCGGCACCGCGGCGTTCACCAGGAAGCCGGCCTCCTGGAGGCCCGCCTGCACCTTCGCGGAGACCGGGGCGGTGAGCACGATGCCGAGCAGCAGCCCGGCCCCGCGCACGTGCGAGACCAGCGGGTCGCCGATCGCCTCGACGCCGTGCCGCAGCCGCTCGCCGATCTTGTGGGCGTGCTCCAGCAGGCCCTCGGAGCCGATGGTGTCCAGCACCGCGAGCGCGGCCGCCGCGACCACCGGGTTGCCGCCGAAGGTGGTGCCGTGCTGGCCCGGGGTGAGCAGTTCGGCGGCCTCGCCGAAGGCGAGCACGGCGCCGATCGGCAGGCCGCCGCCGAGCGCCTTGGCGAGCGTGACGACATCCGGTTCGACGCCCTCGACGGCCTGGTGGGCGAACCAGTGGCCGGTGCGGCCGACGCCGGTCTGGATCTCGTCGAGGACGAGCAGGGTGCCGGTGGCGCGGGTGATCTCGCGGGCGGCCCGCAGATAGCCGTCGGGCAGCGGGACGGCGCCGTTCTCGCCCTGGATCGGCTCCAGGAAGACGGCGGCCGTGTCGGTGGTGACGGCCGCGCGCAGCGCCTCCACGTCGCCGAACGGGACGTGGGTGACGTCGCCGGGCAGCGGGCGGAACGGCTCCTGCTTGGCGGGCTGGCCGGTGAGCGCGAGGGCGCCCATGGTGCGGCCGTGGAAGGCGCCCTCCAGGGCGACCAGGTGGGTGCGGCCGGTCCGGCGGGAGATCTTGAAGGCGGCCTCGTTGGCCTCGGCGCCGGAGTTGCAGAAGAACACCCGCCCGGGGCGCCCGTCGAGTTCCAGCAGCCGTTCGGCGAGGGCGACGGTGGGCTCGGCCAGGAACAGGTTGGAGATGTGGCCGAGGGTGGCGATCTGCCGGCTCACGGCCTCGACCACGGCCGGGTGGGCGGTGCCGAGGGCGTTGACCGCGATGCCGCCGAGCAGGTCGGTGTAGGCCTTGCCGTCGGCGTCCCAGAGGGTGCTGCCCTCGCCGCGGACCAGCGGGATCCGCGGGGTGCCGTAGTTGTCGGTGAAGGCGTGCTGCCACCGCTCGGTCAGCTGGGCGTTGGAAGTCATGCGAGTCCCCCGGTCACGGTCGTTTCGTCGGCGGGCACGACCATGGTGCCGATGCCCTCGTCGGTGAAGATCTCCAGCAGCAGGCTGTGCGGCACCCGGCCGTCCAGCACGCGGGCGGTGCCGACGCCCGAGCGGACGGCGTTCAGGCAGCCCTCCATCTTGGGCACCATGCCGGAGGCGAGGCCCGGCAGCAGCTCCTCCAGCTCGGTGGCGTCCAGCTGGCTGATCACGTCGTCCGAGTTCGGCCAGTCCTTGTAGAGGCCCTCGACGTCGGTCAGCACGACGAGCATCTCGGCGCCGAGGGCGACCGCGAGGGCGGACGCGGCGGTGTCGGCGTTGATGTTGTAGACGTGGCCGTCGGTGCCGCGGGCGATCGAGGAGACCACCGGGATCCGGCCGTCCGCGATCAGCGCCTTCACCGCGCCCGCCTCGACGTTGACGATGTCGCCGACCAGGCCGATGTCGACCGACTCGCCGTCGACGACCGCGTACCGCTTGACCGCGGTCATGGTGTGGGCGTCCTCGCCGGTCATGCCGACCGCGAACGGGCCGTGCTCGTTGAGCAGGCCGACCAGCTCCCGCTGCACCTGGCCGGCGAGCACCATCCGGACCACGTCCATGGTCTCCGGGGTGGTGACCCGCAGGCCGTTGGTGAACGAGGACTCCAGGCCGAGCCGGTCGAGCTGGGCGCTGATCTGCGGGCCGCCGCCGTGCACCACGACGGGGTGCAGCCCGGCGAAGCGCAGGAAGACGACGTCCGCGGCGAAGGCGGCCTTGAGCTCGTCGTCGACCATGGCGTTGCCGCCGAACTTGATGACGACGGTCTTGCCGTGGAAGCGCTCCAGCCACGGCAGGGCCTCGATGAGCGTCATGGCCTTGGGCAACGCGGTGTTGTTCCGGGCCTGTTCGCCCTTGGGTGCGATCTTCACGGTTCTGGTCCCCCGGCTCGGGTGGCGGCGGTCGGACGGTCGGCCGGCGGACCGGCCCGCCGTCAGGTGGAGTAGGCGCTGTTCTCGTGCACGTAGTCGGCGGTGAGGTCGTTGGTCCACAGGGTGGCGGCGGCCCCGCCGGCGTTGAGGTTCGCGGTGATCACGACCTCGCGGCCGGTCATGTCGACCAGGTCCCGGTCCTCCCCCACGCTGCCGTCGCGGCACACCCAGACGCCGTTGATCGCGACATCGAGCCGGTCCGGGTCGAAGGCGGCGTCGGTGGTGCCGATCGCGGCCAGCACCCGGCCCCAGTTGGGGTCCTCGCCGTGGATGGCGCACTTGAGCAGGTTGTTGCGGCCGATCACCCGGGCGACGCCGACGGCCTCGTCCTCGGTGGCGGCGCCGGTGACGTCGATCCGGATGTCCTTGCTCGCACCCTCGGAGTCGCCGATCAGCTGCCGGGCGAGGTCGGCGCAGACCGCGCGCACCGCCTCGTCGAACTCGGCCGGGTCCGGGACGGTGCCGCTGGCGCCGGAGGCGAGCAGCAGCACGGTGTCGTTGGTCGACATGCAGCCGTCGGAGTCGATCCGGTCGAAGGTGGTGCGGGTGGCGGCGCGCAGCGCGGTGTCCAGGGCGGCCGCGTCGGCGTCGGCGTCGGTGGTGAGCACGACCAGCATGGTGGCGAGGCCCGGGGCGAGCATGCCGGCCCCCTTGGCCATGCCGCCGACCGTCCAGCCGGCCGGGCTGGTGACCTGGGCGGTCTTGTGGACGGTGTCGGTGGTCTTGATGGCGATCGCGGCGGCCTCGCCGCCGGCGGCGTCGAGCGCGGCGGCGGCGGTGGCGACACCGGGCAGCAGGAGGTCCATCGGCAGCCGGACGCCGATCAGGCCGGTGGAGGCGACGGCGACCTCGCCGGCGCTGAGCTTCAGCTCCTCGGCGGCCTTCTCGGCGGTGGCGTGGGTGTCCTGGAAGCCCAGCGGGCCGGTGCAGGCGTTGGCGCCACCGGAGTTGAGGACGACGGCGGAGACCGTGCCGCCCTTGAGGACCTGCTCGGACCAGAGCACGGGGGCGGCCTTGACCCGGTTGGCGGTGAAGACGCCGGCCGCGGCCAGCGAGGGGCCGTCGTTGACGACCAGGGCGAGGTCCGGGGTGCCGGAGGCCTTGATCCCGGCGGTGACGCCGGCGGCCCGGAAGCCCCGGGCAGCGGTCACGCCGATGTTCTGGTGGTTCGTCACGGTGCGACTCCGTTCACGGGAAGGCCGAGCTCCTCGGGCAGGCCGAGGGCGATGTTCATGCTCTGCACCGCGCCGCCGGCGGTGCCCTTGACCAGGTTGTCGATCGCGCTGATCGCCACGATCCGCCCGGCGGCCGCGTCCAGGGCGACCTGCACCAGCGCGGTGTTGGCGCCGTAGACGCTGCTGGTCTGCGGCCACTGCCCGGCGGGGAGCAGGTGGACGAACGGCTCGTCCGCGTACGCCTCGGCGTAGGCGGCGCGCAGTTCCTCGGCGCCCACCCCCGGCCTGGCCTTCGCGGAGCAGGTGGCGAGGATGCCGCGCGGCATCGGGACCAGGGTGGGGGTGAAGGAGACGCTGACCGGCTCGCCCGCGAGCGGGGTGAGGTTCTGGGCCATCTCCGGGGTGTGCCGGTGGACGCCGCCGACGCCGTAGGCGCTGACGCTGCCCATCACCTCGCTGCCGAGCAGGTGGGTCTTGGCGGCCTTGCCGGCGCCGGAGGTGCCGGAGGCGGCGACCACCACCGCCTCGGGCTCGGCGAGGCCGGCCGCGTAGGCGGGGAACAGCGCCAGCGAGACGGCCGTCGGGTAGCAGCCGGGGACGGCGATCCGGTTGACGCCCTTGAGCGCGTCGCGGTGGCCGGGCAGCTCGGGCAGGCCGTAGGGCCAGGTGCCGGCGTGCGCCGAGCCGTAGAACTGCTCCCAGTCGGAGGCTGCCTTGAGCCGGAAGTCGGCGCCGCAGTCGACGACCAGGACGTTCTCGCCGAGGGCCTCGGCCACGGCGGCGGACTGTCCGTGCGGCAGCGCCAGGAAGACCACGTCGTGGTCGGCCAGCACCTCCGGGGTGGTGGGCTCCAGGATCCGGCCGGCCAACGCCGGGAGGTGCGGCTGGAGCAGTCCCAGCGCGGTGCCCGCGTTGGAGCCGCCGGTCAGCGCCCCGATCTCGACCTCCGGGTGGCCGAGCAGCAGGCGCAGCACCTCACCGCCCGCGTACCCGCTCGCGCCGGCGACGGCGACTCGCAATGCCATGGCGTTCCTCCTTTGTCGAGGCATGAATATACGCAGCACCGAACATTCATGCAAGGAGTTCCGGCCGACCCGCCCCGGGACGGGCGTGGCGCCCGGCGGGCGGGCCTCGGCAGTGGACGGCGGGCGGGCCTCAGCGGCGGACGGGCCTCAGCGCTTGACGGCCTTCAGCACCACGAACTTCGGATTGCCCGCGACCGTCCGGCAGTTGCCGAACAGCCGGCGGAGCTTGACGTGGTAGTCGAGATGGCGGTTGCCGACCACCCAGAGTTCGCCGCCGGGGCGCAGGGCGCGGCGGGCGCCGGTGAACATCCGCCAGGCGGTGGCGTCGGTGGTGGCCTGGTGGGAGTGGAACGGCGGGTTGTTGAGGACGAGGTCCACCGAGCCGGCCGGCACGTCCGCGTCGGCGAGCGCGTCGGCGGTGCGGAACTCCGCCCGGGCGTCCGGGCCGAGGTTGGCGCGGAAGGTCTCCTCGGCGGAGGCCACCGCCTGGTGCGACTCGTCGACGAAGAGCAGCTCGGCCCCGGGGGTGGCCAGCGCGGCGGCGGTGCCCACCACGCCGTTGCCGCAGCCGAGGTCCACCACCCGGGCGCCCGGGGCGGCGGTCGGCAGGTGGGCGAGCAGGAAGCGGGTGCCGATGTCCAGGCGGTCGGCGCAGAAGGTGCCGGCGTGGTTGGTGACGGTGCGGCCCGAGACGGCGCCGATGTCGCCGGGCAGGGCGTAGCGGTGCGGCCACGGGTTGGGGCCGGGGTCGAGCGCCCGGTCCGGGGTGCAGAGGATCAGCCGGGCCTTGCGGACCGCGAGCGAGGTGCGGGTCGGGCCGAGGATCCGCTCGAAGAGCCGCAGGGTGGAGGTGTGGATCTCGGTGACCATGCCGGTGCCGAGCACGACCGTCTCCGGGTGGAGGGCCGGGGCGAGCCGGTGCAGCTGGTCCTCCAGCAGGGCGAGGCTCTTCGGGACCCGCACCAGCAGGACGTCGATCCGCTCGGGCGGGGTGTCGCGGGTGGTCAGCAGCCGGGCGGCGGCGGGGTCGGCGCCGGCCCGGGCGAGGTTGGCGAGGGTGGCGCGCTGGGCGAGGTGCGAGTCGCTGATCTGGGTGACCGCGGCGGGCGGGGCCGCGGGGCCCGGCACCGTGGCGAGCGCCGTGGTGAGCGCGCCCCAGCGGTCGCCGAGGACGGTGACGGCGCGGCCGGCCAGGGCGGTGGCCCGGCCCCCGGCCGAGTCGGCCTCGCCGGCCAGGTGCCGCAGCAGGTACTCGTCGGCGGCGTCCCAGGCGCGCAGCCGCTCGCGCGGATCCTCCGGGAAGCGGGTGAGGCCGAGGGCCCCCCAGGGAGTCGGGAAAGGAGTCGGGGCGGCCGGTTCGGCGAGGCGGTTCATCGTGGCCCAGGCTAGCCGACCGCCCGACCGCCCGTACCGGGCACGGGCCGGGACCCCGGCCGATACTGGAAGGACCCTAGGGGTCCCGAGGGAAGGCACGAGGCCATGGACTGGAAGCTGGAAGTGGTGGTGGTCCCGGTGGCGGACGTCGACCGGGCCAAGACCTTCTACGAGGAACAGGCCGGTTTCACCGTCGACCACGACACCCGGATCCGGGACGGCCTGCGGGTGGTGCAGCTGACGCCGCCCGGCTCCGGCTGCTCGATCGTGCTGGGCACCGACCTGACCGACGCCCCGGCCGGCTCGGTGAAGGGGCTCCAGCTCGTGGTGCCGGACATCGACCGCGCCTACAAGGAGCTGCTGGCCCGCGGCGTCGAAGTGAGCCCGGTGCAGCACTTCGAGGCCGGGAACCGGGTGGACGGCCGCGGCGAGGTGTGGAACTCCTTCGTCTTCTTCAACGACCCGGACGGCAACGCCTGGGCCGTCCAGGAGGCCCCCGGCCGCCGCTGAGCACCGGATCCCGCAGCCCTAAGCTCGAAGGATGGTCGAGAACGAGGGAAACGTCCGGGTGGACAGCTGGATCTGGTCGGTCCGGCTGGCGAAGACGCGGTCGGCCGCCGCGGCGGCCTGCAAGGCCGGGCACGTGCGGGTGAACGGCGAACGGGCCAAGCCGGCGCAGGCGGTGAAGCCGGGCGACGAGGTCCGGGTGCGCCAGGAAGGGTGGGAGCGGGTCGTCGTGGTGCGCAAGCTCATCCGCAAGCGGGTCGGCGCCGAGGTCGCGGCCGACTGCCTGGTGGACAACAGCCCGCCGCGCCCGGCCCGGGAGTTCGTCGCCGCCCCCGGCCTGCGCGACCGCGGCGCCGGCCGCCCCACCAAGCGCGACCGCCGCGACATGGACGGCCTGCGCGGCCGCTGACAGCGGCCCGGGGCCGGGTGGTCCGCCCGGCCCCGGGCCGCCGCTCCGTCGCGCTCCTGCCTGACCCCGGCTCAGTTCTTGACGGCGACGCCGGCGTAGGCGGAGACGTCCTGCCAGCCGGCGGGGAGGTCCGCGGTGGGGACG
>NZ_JZWY01000369.1:0-537 GCF_000966955.1 Streptomyces sp. NRRL S-495 | reverse complement strand
GGGGACGTGGCCGGCGACGGGGCGCCAGAGCGGGAGTTGGACCAGGCCGGGGCCGACGAACTCGAAGTCGCCGAAGAAGGGTTCGACGGCCGCGCGCGGGCGCAGCACCAGCGGGGCGCTGGCGCTGCGGTAGATGCGGGTGCCCTCGGCGGCGCTCTCGCGGGAGGCGAAGTCGGGGCTGCCGTGGGAGAGGATCAGCACGCTGCCGGGGGCGAGCGCCTCGCGCAGGGTGCGGACGATCCGCTCGGCGCCGTCCTCGTCGCGGATGAAGTGCAGGACGGCGACCAGCATCAGGGCGACCGGCCTGCCGAGGTCGACGGCGCCGCGCAGGGCGGGGTGGTCGAGGATCGTCCCGGGCTCGCGCAGGTCCGCCTCGATGACGGAGGTGTGGCCGGCCGGGTGGCCGGAGAGCAGGGCGCGGGCGTGGGTGGCCACGATCGGGTCGTTGTCGATGTAGACGACCCGGGCGTCGGGCGCGACCCGCTGGGCGACCTCGCTGGTGGAGCCGACGGCCGGGATGCCGGTGCCGATGTCGAC
>NZ_JZWY01000368.1:0-25628 GCF_000966955.1 Streptomyces sp. NRRL S-495 | reverse complement strand
GCCGGTGCCGATGTCGACGAACTGCCGGATTCCCCGGCCGGCCGCGAACTCCACGGCCCGGCCGAGGAATTCGCGGTTGGTGCGGGCCAGCAGCGGCAGCGCCGGGTAGGCGGCGATGGCGGCCTCGGCGGCCTTGCGGTCGGCCTCGAAGTTGTCCTTGCCGCCCAGGTAGTAGTCGTACATCCGGGCGGTGTGCGGGACGCCGGTGTCGAGTTCCGTCGGCGGCTGCCAGTCGTCGGCGCGCGCCCATTCCCAGCCGCTCAGGACGTCGGCCGTCGTGCTCGTGTCCTCGGTCATCTTCCGCCCCCTGGTGTCCGCTGCGTGTCCGCTGCGTGCTGTGCGTCCGGCACGTCCGCTGCCGGACGTCCCGGGCCCCGTCGCGCCGTGCGGCCGGCGGGCGGCCGCCGAGCGGCCCCCACCGCACGGTGCGCCGTGATCGTAACCGACGACACCCCTTCGAAACAGCGGTAGTTCAGGTTTCCGCAGCGTCCGAACGATGCCGCGCGGGCGGGTGCGCGCCGGTCCGCGCCGGGAGCGCCTGGCGTTCGCCGCCCGGGGAAGCCGTCTCTATGCTGGCTGCCGATGACTGTCGACCGGCGCACCGTTCTGCGCACCACCGTCAAGCTGGCCGCTCTCGCCTCGGCCGGCGGGCTGCTCACGGCCTGCGGCGACACCGGCCGCCGCCGGGCCGATCCGGGGTCGTTCGCGGTGCGCCCGGGCCCGGTGGACCCCTCCGGGACCGTGGACCCGGCCTGGCCGGCCGGCGAGGGTCCCGCCTCGCCCGCGCCCACCGCCTCGGCCCCGCCGGCCGACGGGCCCGTGCCGGAGGGCGCCGCCGCCCGGGCGGCCGCCACCGCGCCGCCGGTCCCGCCGGTGCTGCCGCCGCTGGCGCCCGGCACGCCGGTCGAGGTGGCGTACGGGCCGCGCACCGGCCGCAACGTCGCGCTGACCTTCCACGGCAGCGGCGATCCGGCGCTGGCCACGGCACTGCTGGAGACCGCCGAGAAGCGCGGCGTCGGCCTGACCGTGATGGTCGTCGGCAGCTGGCTGGACCAGCAGCCGCAGATGGCCCGGCGGATCCTGGACGGCGGCCACGAGCTGGGCAACCACACCCAGAACCACCAGAACATCTCGGCGATGGCCCCGGACCGGGCGCGCGACGAGATCGCCCAGTGCGCCGAGCGGCTGCAGCGGCTGACCGGCTCGATCGGCCGCTGGTTCCGCCCGTCCGCCGCCCAGTACGCGACGCCGATGGTGCGGGAGCAGGCCCGGGCGGTCGGCTACGAGCACGTGCTCGCCTTCGACGTGGACCCGCGCGACTACGCCGACCCGACCGCCGCCGAACTGCAGCGGCGGGTGCTCGCCTCGGTGCGCGGCGGCTCGGTGGTCGCCCTGCACCTGGGGCACCGCTGCACGGTGGACGCCCTGCCCGGCATCCTCGACGGCCTCGCCAAGGCCGGCCTCGCCCCGGTGACGGCCAGCCGCCTCTGCGCCTGATCCCGCACCGGCCCGACCCGGCCCCCGAGGGGCCGTCGGCCCTCCCCGCCCGGGGCGGACGGGGGCTGTGGGGCCGTGGGATGCTTCGGGAATGCGGTACATCATCATCGGGGCGGGTGCGGTGGGCGGCACGATCGGTGCCCGGCTGCACGAGGGTGGACACGAGGTGGTCCTGGTGGCGCGCGGCGCGCACCTGGGGGCGCTGCGCGCGGACGGACTGCGGTTCGGGACGCCGCAGGGCACCCGGACGCTGCGGATCCCGGCGGTCGGCGGTCCGGCGGAGCTGGCGCTTCGGCCGGACGACGTGCTGGTGCTCGCCGTGAAGTCGCAGGACACCGCCGCCGTGCTGGCCGAGTGGGCGCCGCGCCCGGTGGCGGGCGGCGGGACGGCCGCCGAGCGGCTGCCGCTGGTGTGCGCGCAGAACGGCGTGGAGAACGAGCGGCTCGCGCTGCGGCTGTTCCGCGAGGTGCTGGCGGTGTTCGTGTGGATGCCTTCCACCCATGTGGCGCCGGGCCGGGTGAGCGCGAACGGCACCCCGGTGAGCGGGATCCTGCGGCTCGGCGGGTACCCGTCCGGCAGCGGGGGCGAGCGGGCCGCCGCGATCGCCGCCGACCTCGACGGGTCGGGCTTCAGCGCGCCGGTGGACGCGGACGTGGCGCGATGGAAGTACACCAAGCTGCTCGGCAACCTCGGCAACGCCCTGGACGCGGTGGCCGGGCGGGGCCCGTACGGCCGGGGGTCGGCGGACGGCCGGCTGGAGGCGCTGTACGAGCGGGTGACCGCCGAGGGCGCGGCCGTGCTGGCGGCCGCCGGAATCCCCCACGACGATCCGGACGAGCTGGCCCGCACCTGTGGCAAGGCGCTGCGGCTGGAGCCGGTGGAGGGCGAGCAGCGGACCGGGTCCTCGTCCTGGCAGAGCCTGGCGCGGGGGACGGGTTCGATCGAGGCGGACCACCTGAACGGGGAGATCGTCCTGCTGGCTCGGCTGCACGGGGCGGCGGCGCCGCTGAACGAGGCGCTCCAGTGGCTGGCCGGGGAGTTCGCCCGGGCCGGGCGGGCGCCGGGTTCGCTCACTCCGGCGGAGCTGGACGCACTGGCGGCGCTCGCCGGCCTCTGAGCGCCCCTCCCGCACCCCGTCACGCCCGCGCGCCGTCCCGCCCCGCACGCCCGCCCCCGGCGCAGCTGCACCCGCACGCCCGCACCCCGTCAACACCTGCGCCCGGTCGCCCCCGCGCCGTCAGCCGGTCAGCCCAGCGGGTCGTCCGGCCCGTAGGTGCGCAGCCGCAGCGTCCGGGCGTCCGCCGCGCGGATCTCCTCCGCGCGGCGGACCAGCTCCTCCAGGTTGTCCCGCCCGGCGTGGATGAACCGTCCGTGCAGCGCGTCGAAGCGCCCGCGCGCGGCGTCCACGGTGACGGCGACCATGTACGGGACGGAGCCCCAGGTCTTCATGTCCTGGAACATCGGCATCCCGGCGGTCATGTCGGTGGCGACGGCGCCGGGGCTGATGTCGAGGACGACGACCCCGTGCTCGGCGAGCGGGTCGGCGAGGTTGTCGGAGAGCCGGAGCAGCGCGGCCTTGGAGGTGGCGTACGCGGTGTACCGGCCCTCGGGGCGCAGCGCGAAGCCGGAGTTGAGGTTGACGACGCGGCCGCGGCGGCGCTCGACCATGCCGGGCAGGACGCAGCGCAGCAGGTTGTAGGGGCCGCGCAGGTTGACCTCGACGACCTGCCACCACTGGTTGACGTCGGTCTCCCAGAGTGGGGCCTCGACCGGGTCGGTCCGGCCGGCGTTGTTGACCAGCAGGTCGATCGGGCCGAGGTCGCGTTCGACGACGCGGACGGCCTCGCGGACCGAGCCGGGGCGGGTGACGTCGGCGGTGACGGCGACCCCGCGCGAGCCGTGCCGGACGCATTCCTTGAGGGTGTCGGTGAGGGTCTCGTGGGTGCGGCCGACCAGGCCGACGGCCATGCCCTCGGCGGCGAGGCCGATGGCGATCTCCCGGCCGATGCCGCGGCCGGCGCCGGTGACCAGGGCTACCTGTCCCGTGAGCGATCCCGTCGGCATGCCCGTGCTCCTTCGCCTGTCCCCGGCCACCCGCTGTCCGGCCCGCATTCTGTCCCCCGGCGGGCGGGGGCGGTGCCCGAGGAGGCGCGCGACGCGGACGGGCCCACCCGTTCGGCGCAGGCGCGGGACGGGGAGAGGAACGGGACGGGGCGGGGACGGGGAGGGGGACGCGGTCGGGACGACCTGGGGGCGGGGACCGGCCGTTCCGCCCGGGGAGGGGATGACCTACTCGCCGGTAGGGAGTAGTAACGTCGTCGGGACGGTGCACCGGTCCGCACATACCGGTGTTCCCGAACCGCCGAACAGCAGCTGCTGGGCCACTGTCGCTGGGCGACCCCCAGCACCACCGAAGGGCAACTGAGTGAGTGACATCGCGCGCGTCGGAGTGATCGGCTGCGGCCTGATGGGGTCGGGCATCGCGGAGGTGTTCGCCCGGGCGGGGCTGGACGTCCTGGTCGCCGAGGCCAGTGGGGAGGCGCTGGAGTTCGGGCGCACCCGGCTGACCAACTCACTGGAGACGGCCGTGAAGCGCGGCAAGCTGACGGAGGAGCAGAAGGACGAGGCGCTCGCCCGGCTGTCCTTCACCGTCGACCTGGCGGACTTCGCGGACCGCGACCTGGTGGTCGAGGCGGTCGCCGAGCGCGAGGACATCAAGGTGAAGATCTTCGAGACGCTGGACCGCGTCGTCGAGCGCCGGGACGCGATCCTCGCCTCCAACACCTCCTCGATCCCGATCGTGAAGCTGGCCGCCGCCACCTCCCGTCCCGAGCAGGTGATCGGCCTGCACTTCTTCAACCCGGCGCCGGTGCAGAAGCTGGTCGAGGTGATCCCGACCCTGACCACCTCGTCGGCGACCACCGACCGGGCCGAGACCTTCGCCGTCGAGGTGCTGCACAAGGCCCCGATCCGCGCCCGGGACCGGGCCGGCTTCGTGGTCAACGCGCTGCTGGTGCCGTACCTGCTGTCGGCGGTGCGGATGTTCGAGACCGGTGTGGCCACCGCCTCCGACATCGACAAGGGCATGGAGGCCGGCTGCGCCCACCCGATGGGCCCGCTGCGGCTGTGCGACCTGATCGGCCTGGACACCATCGTCTCCATCGCCGAGTCGATGTACGACGAGTACAAGGAGCCGCTGTACGCCGCTCCGCCGCTGCTGTCCCGGATGGTCGACGCGGGCCTGCTGGGCCGCAAGTCCGGCCGGGGCTTCTACGACTACACCGCGACCGCCTGACGGTCCGCCGTCCGCGGACGTGACGGGGCCCGGGAGCGGTATCCAGCTCCCGGGCCCCTGATGTGCCACCCAATTGCTCTGCGCCGGCACGTTTAAGGGTGTGGGTCAGTCTCACAGCGTTGCTCTGCCATTGAAGCTACCGCGCCACGGAGAGGCGCAGACGGGAGTCGAACCCGCAACCCACGCTGTAGCACACACCCGGTCGATCCGGCGCTCGGCGGCGAATGCTGAGTCTTGAGCGAGAGTCTGAGTCTTACGGGGCGCCTCTACCATTTGGGCCACTCCGGCAGAGTGCCGGAGGAGGGACTCGAACCCCCACCATTTCCCCGATGTTCAGCTTCAACCTCAGTATCAGCTTGCGCTCTTCGCGCCACCCCCGGTCTCACCCGGGGGCGATCATGGGGCTACCCGAAAAGGTAGCCGAACACCGCGTCGCCCACCCTGCGGTCGTCGACCTCGGCCCCGTTGGCCTCCTCGCGGGCGAACTGCACGGCCTGCTGGAGCTTCTCGACCCGCTCGACGAGCTCGTTGACCCGTCGGGCCGGGAGCGCCCCGGAGAACTTCACGGTCGTCCAGTAGCCGATCGCGATGTCCTCGTAGTAGACCTCGACCTGGGCCGGGTGCTTCTCGGTCGCCTCGGCCTTGACGTGGTTGCGCGGCACCTTCCTGGTCCGGTTGGTGCGCACCGCCTCGGTCTTCCAGGAGTCGGTGGACGGGTCGTGGCTCCAGGCCTCGGCGGCGTCCAGCACGGGCAGCTTGCGGAGGAAGGTCCGCAGGTCGGTGAGCTGCTTCTCCAGGAAGAGCAGGTAGGTGACCGGCGCGTCGGCGACGAGCGTGCGGCCGTCCACCACCACGTCCGCGCGGGCGGTGGTGTTGGCCCAGTCCTTGGTCGCGACGACGTCGAACAACCTGGTCAGGGTGGTGGCCGTGGTCCGCAGGACGTCCTCGGCCTTGACCTGGACGCGAGTGGACTCCGGCGGGAGCTGCTCGCCCTCCTCGTCCTTGGGCTGGTAGGACCGGGAGATGCCGGCCAGCAGCGCGGGCTTCTGCAAGTCCTGGTGGGACTGCGTCAGCTCCTGGAAGGACTTCGACTTGACGCCCTTTTCGACAGCGATGATCTGGTTCAGCTTTGCCACGTCGGGGACGCTACCAGCGCAGGCGTTCGATCGTCACCCGAATTACCGGGCGCCATCCGTCCGTTCAGGACACGCCCGTGGCGGGAGGCCCGGCCGCCGCCGCGCCTCCCGCCACCATCCGGCGGTCCGTCAGCTGTTGATGACGTAGCTGTCCCCGTAGACCTTCCACTTCAGCGGCGGGTTGAGGTCGAAGTTCTTGGCGTTGAGGAACACCGTCTGCTCGGTGTCCACCCGGCTGGTGTCCGAGTGGGCCTCCTCCTGCTTCATGACGACCTTGCGGGCCGCCAGGAAGGCCTTGAGGTAGGTGGCCTCGTCGCCGCCCTGGGCGGGGGTCTTGGCCTTCTTCATGGCGGCCTTGCGGATGCCGCCGAAGCTGTCCGAGCTGTCGCCGGGGCCGTGCATGACGATCGTGTCGTAGTAGGCGAACTGGCCGAGCGCGCGCAGCCCGTCGGCCTTGGCCTGGTTGACCGCGGGGTTGAAGTAGACCCGGTCGCGCTCGTCGTTCTGGGCCTGCTGGAAGACGCTGTCCTTCGCCGCGGTGGCCCAGTCCTTCTCGAAGGCGGAGCCGAGGCCGGAGTGCGACTCGGTGCCGTTGACCTTGCGCAGCGCCGGGAGGTACTTGGCGAGGATGTTGCCCGGCTTGAGGTCGGCGTAGTGCTCGACCAGGTCGAGCATGTCGCCGGTGCCGGAACAGAAGCCGATGATGCCGGCGGTGTAGCCGCGGCCGTCCTTGATGTCCTCGATGTACTTGTACTGGGACTTCCAGTCGAGGGAGGAGTTCTCCGCGCTGGACACCAGCTGCATGGCGATGTCCTTCTTGTGCGGGTCGTCCAGGCCGACGGCCGCGAGCCGGGTGGCACCGGCGGGGGCCGGGGCGGCGTGGACGGTGCCGGCGGCGGCGACACTGGCCGGGACGGCGACCAGCAGGGCGGCGAGGGCGAGCCGGGCGGTGGGGTGCTTGAGACGCATGGGGCGCTCCGTTTCCCTGGTCCGGGGCATGGGGGTCTCCGGACCCATGAGGAGAGTTAGGAAAGTTTCCTAACTTGATTGAAGCGTTCACGCCCACCACCGCGCAAGGCCCTGGCGCCATCTTTGCCGACGCGGTCATGCGAAAGGCCCCGACCGGAAGTCCGGTCGGGGCCCTCGTACCGCGGGGCGGACGGGTCGTCAGGCGCCGCGCAGCACCGCGCCGGTGCGGGCGACAGCCTCGGCGACGGCCGCCTCGCGGGCGGCGCTCGCCTCGTCGGCGGTCAGCGTCCGGTCCGCGGCACGGAACCGCAGCGCGTACGCCAGCGACTTGCGGCCCTCGCCGACCTGCTCGCCGGTGAAGACGTCGAACAGCCGGATCGCCTCCAGCAGCTCGCCTGCCCCGGCCCGCAGCGCGGCCTCGACCTCGGCGGCCGGCACGGCCGCGTCGACGATCAGCGCGACGTCCTGGGTGGCCACCGGGAAGCCGGAGACCGGCGGGCCGTCGACCCGCACGGCGCCGTCGGCGGTCAGCAGGTCCAGGTCGAGCTCCATCGCAGCGGTGCGCTCGGGCAGACCCAGCGCCTTGACGGCGCGCGGGTGCAGCTCACCGGCGTGGCCGACCACCCGGTCGGTGCCCGCCACGACCAGCTCGGCGCAGCGGCCCGGGTGCCAGGGCAGCAGCTGGCCCCGGCGCACGTCCAGCTCGACGCCGGCGGCCCGGGCCACCGTGCGGGCGGCCTCGATCGCGTCGGCCCAGCCGGCCGCGGAGCCCTTGCCCCACCAGCCGGACGGCAGCCGCTCGCCGGCCAGCGCCACCGCGACCCGGCGCGGCTGGTGCGGCAGCGCGGCGTCCAGCGCGGCCAGCTCCTCGGCGCTGGGACGGCGGTCGACGGCCGGGCGCGGGGCGACCGACAGCTCGTCCTTCGGCAGGAACACCGTCCCCGTCTCGAAGATCGCCAGATCGGTGTTGCCGCGGCCGACGTTGCGGCGCAGCGCCCCGAGCAGGCCCGGCAGCAGCGTGGTGCGCAGCCCCGGCTCCTCGTCGTTGAGCGGGTTGACCAGCGTCACCGTCCGGCGGCGGCGGTCGTCCTGCTCCAGGCCGAGCGCGTCGAAGGACGCCTCGCCGACGAACGGGTAGTTGTTGACCTCGACGAAGCCGGCGCCGGCCAGCGCCACGCCCACCCGGCGGTGCGTCCGCTGGGCCTCGGTCAGGCCCTTGCCCGGCGGGACGGTGGGCATCCGGGCGGGGACGTTGTCGTACCCCTCCAGGCGGATGACCTCCTCCGCGAGGTCGTACGGGTCGGTGAGGTCGGGGCGCCAGGTCGGCGGGGTGACCTCCAGGACGTCGGCGCCGGAGACCGAGCAGCCGATCTCCTGGAGCCGCCGGGTGACGGTCTCGCGGCCGTACCCGGTGCCGGCGACCCGGTCGGGCAGGTCGGCGGCGATGGTGATGGTGCGCACCGGGTGCGGGGCGGCGATGTCGGTGACACCGGCCTCGGCGGTGCCGCCGGCGATCAGCACCAGCAGGTCGACGGCGCGCTGCGCGGCGGCGCGGGCGGCCTCCGGGTCGACGCCGCGCTCGAAGCGCTTGGACGCCTCGGAGGGCAGCTTGTGCCGCTTGGCGCCGCGGGCGATGGCGACCGGGTCGAAGTGCGCCGCCTCGATGATCACCTCGGTGGTACCCGGGCCTGCGGCCGGGTCGAGGATCTCGGTGGAGGCGCCGCCCATGACACCGGCCAGGCCGATCGGGCCGCTGTTGTCGCAGATCAGCAGGTCCTCGGCGGACAGCGTGCGCTTGACGCCGTCGAGGGTGGTCAGGCTCTCGCCCGGCTCGGCCCGGCGGACCGTGATCGGGCCGTCCACGCGCTGCTTGTCGTAGGCGTGCAGCGGCTGGCCGACCTCCAGCATCACGTAGTTGGTGATGTCGACGGCGAGCGAGATCGGGCGGATGCCCGCCTTCTGCAGCCGGCGCTGGAGCCAGATCGGGGACTTGGCGGCCGGGTCGATGCCGACCACGGTGCGGGCCACGAAGCGGTCGCAGCCGGCCGGGTCGTTGACCTTCACCAGGTAGCCGAAGGAGTTCGCCGGCGGCACGTCGAGCAGCGCCGGGTCGGCCAGCGGCAGCCCGTACGCGGCGGCGGCCTCGCGGGCGACGCCGCGCATGGACAGGCAGTAGCCGCGGTCCGGGGTGACGGCGATGTCGAGCACCTCGTCGACCAGCTGGAGCAGCTCGATCGCGTCGGTGCCGGGCTCGTACTCGGGCGGCAGCACGATGATGCCGTCGTGGTCGTCGCCCATGCCCAGCTCGCGGGCGGAGCAGATCATGCCGGCCGAGGTGTGGCCGTAGGTCTGGCGGGCGGCGATCGGGAACGGGCCGGGCAGCACGGCGCCCGGGAGGACGACCACGACCTTGTCGCCGACGGCGAAGTTGGTCGCGCCGCAGACGATCTCCTGCGGGTCGCCGGTGCCGTTGGCCTCGCCGACGTTGACCCAGCAGTGCCGGATCGGCTTCTTGAAGCCGGTCAGCTCCTCGATGGAGAGCACCTCGCCGACCACCAGCGGGCCCTTGAGGTCGCCGCCGAGCTGCTCGACGGTCTCGACCTCCAGGCCGGCCCGGACCAGGCGCTCGGCCACGTCCCGGCCGGTCTCGCCGGCCGGCAGGTCGACGTACTCGCGCAGCCAGGAAAGCGGGACGCGCATCAGATCTCCATCCCGAACGGGAGGGTGAAGCGCACGTCACCCTCGACCATGTCGCGCATGTCGGCGACGTTGTGACGGTTCATCAGGATTCGCTCCAGGCCCAGGCCGAACGCGAACCCGCTGTAGCGGTCGGGGTCGACGCCGCAGGCGACCAGCACCCGCGGGTTGACGACGCCGCAGCCGCCGAGCTCGATCCAGCCCTCGGAGCCGCAGGTGCGGCAGGGCCGGTCCGGGTTGCCGACCGACTCGCCGCGGCACACGAAGCACTGCAGGTCGATCTCGGCGCTCGGCTCGGTGAACGGGAAGTACGAGGGCCGCCAGCGCAGTTCCAGGCCGTCGCCGATCAGGGTCGAGACCAGCTGCTCGATGGTGCCCTTGAGGTCGGCGAAGGTGATGCCCTCGTCCACGGCCAGACCCTCGACCTGCCGGAAGACCGGGGTGTGGGTGGCGTCCAGCTCGTCGGTGCGGTAGACCCGGCCGGGGCAGACCACGTAGACGGGGGGCTCGCGGTCGAGCAGGGTGCGGGCCTGGACCGGGGAGGTCTGGGTGCGCAGCACCACGCCGGAGTCGGCGGAGCCGTCCGGGGCCCGGACGAAGAAGGTGTCCTGCATCGAGCGGGCCGGGTGGTCCGGGCCCAGGTTGAGGGCGTCGAAGTTCAGCCACTCGGCCTCGACCTCGGGGCCCTCGGCGACCTGGTAGCCCATCGCGACGAAGGTGTCCTCGATGCGCTCGGCCAGCGTGGTCAGCGGGTGGCGGGCGCCGCGCGGGGTGCGGTCGTAGGGCAGGGTGACGTCCACCGCCTCCTCGACCAGCACCCGGGCGTCGCGCTCGGCCTCCAGTTCGCCCTGCCGCTTGGCGAGGGCCTGGTTGACGGCGCCCCGGGCCTGGCCGATCAGCTTGCCGGCGGCGGCCTTGGCGTGCGGGGGCAGGGCGCCGATCTCGCGGTTGGCGAGGGAGAGCGCGGAGCGGTCGCCGGTGTGGGCGACCTTGGCCTGCTTCAGCTCGTCGAGGCTGGTGGCGGCGGCGAACGCGGCGAGCGCCTCGTCCCGGGCCGCCTCCACCACCTCGGGCTTGAGGGCCTCGACCTCGACCGGGTCGTACGACTTGTTGGGTGCCGACATCTCTATCTTCCCGTGCTCCTGCTCGTCCGTGCTCAGGTAAGGGGGCTCGTGCGCCCTCCGTGCCCGCCGACGGGCAGGAGAGGGCCACCGCGTCACGCCCGGCGTGGCCGGGGCACGGGCAGCCGGTCTCCGAACGGGGGAGGTGGGATGTCCGCGGCACGGCCGCGCAGGGCGTTCCACAACGCCAAAGGTCGAGTGTAGTCGCAGCGCGTAGCGCGACCGCCGTCAAGCCCGCCCGTGGACCGACCGCGCCCTGCGGGGCAGGGCGCCGGTGCTCGTTCAGAGCATGAAGTCGGGGATCCCGGCGGGCAGGACGAATCGGAACCGGGCGCCGCCGCCGGGCGCGCGGTCCACCCGGATCGAGCCGCCGTGGGCCTCGACGATGCCCTTGACGATGTAGAGGCCGAGGCCGGTGCCGCCGCGCCTGGAGCCGCGCCAGAAACGGGTGAAGACGCGTGGAACCGCCTCTTCGGGGATACCGCTTCCTTCGTCGCTCACGGTGACCGCTGTGCCTTCCACGATGCGGGGCGGAGTGCCGGGGCGCTCCCAGACGGGGGCCTCGACGACCTCCTTGGCCGGTGCCACCTCGATGGTGACAGTCCCCTCGCCGTGGCGCACCGCATTTTCCAGCAGGTTGGCGAGCACCTGGTCGACCTTGTCCGGGTCCGCCCACAGCACCGTCAGCGGCTCGCCGATCCGGATGTCGAAGCGGTCCTCGGGGATGCCGGTGGCGACCTTGCGCTCGACGTGGCGGCGGACGGCGGCGGCCAGGTCCACCACCTGCTTGCGCAGCTCCAGCCGGCCCGCGTCGATCCGGGAGATGTCCAGCAGCTCGGCGATCAGCCGGGTGACCCGGTCCGCGTCGGCGTCCACGGTCTCCAGCATCAGCCGCTTCTGCCCGTCGGTGAACCGCTCCCACTTGGCGAGCAGGGTCGCCGTGAAGCCCTTGACGCTGGTGAGCGGCGAGCGCAGCTCGTGCGCGACGGTGGCGATCAGTTCGGCGTGGCTGCGCTCGGTGCGGCGGCGGGCCTCGGTGCCGCGCAGGGCGATCACCAGCTTCTCCACCGGCCCCTTGGGGCGGGCCCGCACGTAGCGGGCGGAGACCAGCACCTCGCGGCCGCCGGGCAGCAGCAGATTGCGCTCCGGCTGGCTGGTGCGGACGGCGAGGCCGCCGTACGGGTCGGTCAGCTGCCACCAGCGGCGGCCGTCGAGGTCCTCCAGCGGGAGGACGTCCTCCAGTCCGCTGCCGAGGGCGGCCCCCGGGTGGACGCCGGTCAGCCGGGCGGCGGCGCGGTTGAAGCAGACCACCCGGCCCAACGCGTCGGCGACCACCAGGCCGTCCGGCAGGTCGTCCGGGTCGAGCTCTGGCCCGCTGCCGACCATGGGTGTCCTCCCCGATTACCCACCGTGTCTTTCCCCCCACCGAGGCAGACCCTAGCGTCTCCCAGCCTCGGGTAATAGGGCCCACGTCGAGTTCCCGGCGCGCCCGGACGGCCCCGTTCCCGGGCTGTCACCGGGCGAGCGGCCCCGGGGCGGCCCAGCCGGACGCGGTGCCCGGCCGGGCCTGGGGGCCGCCTGCGCCCGGACGGGACGCTACCGGGCGGCCGCGCGGCACCCGCCGGGCGAGCGCTGGGCGCGGGCCGAGGCGTACAGGCAGACCGCGGCGGCCGTGGCCAGGTTGAGGCTCTCGGCATGCCCGTGGATCGGGACGCGCACGACCTCGTCGGTGAGCGCGCGGGTCTCCTCCGGGAGCCCCCAGGCCTCGTTGCCGAACACCCATGCGCCGGGCGCGCCCAGGGTGCCCTCGTCGAGCTCCCGGTCGAGGTCGCGCTCCCCCGCGCCGTCGGCGGCCAGCACCCGCACGCCGGCCTCGCGCAGCCGGCCGATCGCCTCCTCGACCGGCACGCCGACGGCGACCGGGAGGTGGAACAGGCTGCCGACGGAGGCCCGGACGGCCTTCGGGTTGTAGAGGTCCACGGAGGCGTCGGTGAGCACCACGGCGTCGGCCCCGGCCGCGTCGGCGGTGCGCAGCACGGTGCCGGCGTTCCCGGGGTCGCGGACGTGGGCGAGCACGGCGACCAGCTTCGGCCGGGCGGCCAGCACATCGGCGAACGGGGTGTCGATGAAGCGGCAGAGGGCGACGATGCCCTGCGGGGTCACGGTGTCGCAGATCCCGGCGATCACCTCGTCGGTGGCGGTGAGCACCGGCAGCCCCTCGGCCAGCGCGGCCTCGACGATCCCGGCGTGCCGTTCGGCGGCCTCGACCGTGGCGTACACCTCGACCACGGCGTGCTCGCCCGAGCCCGGCAGCCGCCCGTACGCGACGGCCTCGCGCACGGCCTGCGGGCCCTCGGCGAGGAAGCGGCGCTCCTTGCCGCGCTGGCTGCGCTTGGCGAGCCTCCGGGCGGCGATGACGCGCGGCGAGCGCAGGGAGGTGAGCAGGGGCGTGTCGGTGCTCGGCATGGTCTCGTCTCTGTACTGGCGTCTGTGCGGTAACGCAAAACCGGACCCGCAGGATCGAGCCTGCGGGTCCGGTCAGCTCAACACAACTGATCCGAGGATCAGGCGGCGTCGGCGGCGGCCTTCGGGGCGTTGACGTCGGCCGGCAGCGCCTTCTGGGCGACCTCGACGAGCGCGGCGAACGCACCCGGGTCGTTGACGGCCAGGTCGGCCAGCATCTTGCGGTCGATCTCGACGCTGGCGGCCTTCAGGCCCTGCACGAAGCGGTTGTAGGTGATGCCGTTGGCACGGGCCGCAGCGTTGATGCGCTGGATCCACAGCTGACGGAAGTCGCCCTTGCGCTTCTTGCGGTCGTTGAAGTTGTAGACCAGCGAGTGGGTGACCTGCTCCTTGGCCTTGCGGTACAGGCGCGAGCGCTGGCCGCGGTAGCCGCTGGCGCGCTCCAGGATGACCCGGCGCTTCTTGTGGGCGTTCACTGCCCGCTTGACGCGTGCCACTTGATTACTCCTTGGGTTGGACCACGGACTACTTCACGTGGTCCGTCATTCGAATGGGTCGGGAAGGATCAGCTGCCCCGCACACGGCTGGCGCCGGGCGGGAGGGCGATCACTTGCCGAGAAGCTTCTTGATCTTCTTGGCGTCGGCGGGGGCCAGCTCGACCGTCCCGGCCAGCTTGCGGGTCAGCGTCGAGGGCTTGTGCTCCAGGAGGTGGCGGCGGCCGGCGCGCTCGCGCAGCACCTTGCCAGAGCCACTGATCTTGAAGCGCTTGCTGGCGCCACTGTGCGTCTTCTGCTTCGGCATGTCGCCGTATCTCCTCGTCGGTCCGTCCACGCCCGCGCGGTGTGCGCCGCGCGGGCGTGAAGGATGGATCTGCGGTGACCGGGCAGGACGCCCCGTCACCCTGGTGGCCGGTCTCCCGGGCCGCTCTGACCGGGGAAGGTCAGGCGCCCTGGGAGGCCTCGGCCGGCTGCTCGACCTCGGCGGCGGCCTCGGTCCCGGCCTCGACAACGGCCTCGGCGGCCTCGTCGTCGGCGTCGTCGATCTCGTCGGCCTCAGCCTCGGCCTCGGCCTCGGCGGCGGCGTTCTCGGCCTCGAGCGCGGCGTCGTCGTCCGCGGCGGCGTCCGGACCGGTGTTCCGGCCCTGGCGCTCGGCCTTGCGGGCGTCAGCGATCGCGCGGGCCTCGGCCATCGCCTCGGTCTTCTTCTTGTGCGGGCCGAGAACCATGATCATGTTCCGGCCGTCCTGCTTCGGCGAGGACTCGATGAAGCCCAGGTCCTGGACGTCGTCGGCGAGTCGCTGGAGCAGACGGAAGCCCAGCTCGGGGCGGGACTGCTCACGACCACGGAACATGATCGTGATCTTGACCTTGTCGCCCTGCTTGAGGAACCGAACGACGTGACCCTTCTTGGTGTCATAGTCGTGCGGGTCGATCTTCGGCCGGAGCTTCATCTCCTTGATGACCGTGTGCGCCTGGTTCTTGCGCGCCTCACGGGCCTTCATGGCCGACTCGTACTTGAACTTGCCGTAGTCCATGAGCTTGCACACCGGCGGCCGGGCGGTCGCCGCGACCTCGACCAGGTCGAGGTCGTACTCCTGCGCGAGCTCCAGCGCCTTGGCAAGCGGCACAATGCCGACCTGCTCGCCGCTGGGACCGACGAGTCGCACCTCGGGGACGCGAATCCGGTCGTTGATGCGGGGCTCGGTGCTGATGGGGCCTCCTCGGTTGCACCTTCTGCGATGCGGCCGTCGGACGGCGGTCGCACGTAGTGGACTCGACCACTGGGCGGGGCTTCATTCGTGCTGCGCTGTGGATCCCTACGCCCACACCGCGACACGAAAAAAGCCCCGCTCGGTACAAGCGGGGCTCCACACAACCGGGGGCGGCACCCGGTGAGGGGTGCTGCGGCGACTGTCAGCGCTGGGCGCCCGTCGCGGACCGGACCCGTCGACCGCGAGGCCGCTCGGGTGGGAGACTTTCGCGGTTGCCCTCTCGGGCCTCCTGGGTGGAGCCTCCTCTTGCTGGCCGGGAGTCCCTGGGGATTCCTGGCCGGTCAGTCTCGAAGCATACAGCGCCGGGGGATCGAACGCCATTCCGCCCCCGCCCGGCCCGGCTTGTACGCTCCCTCTGTACGGACACCGGCACGACGGAACGAGCCCCCCTTGAGCAGCGAGCCCATCCAGAACCCCGCCGCGGACGACGAGGCGATCGGCTTCGACGACCTCACCCGGGACATCGCCGAGGTCCCGGCCGTCGAGGTGATCACTACCGTCGCGGTGCACCTGATGAGCGCCGCGGCCGTCAAGTGCGGTCTTGCCGAGGGCGGCGACAAGGACAAGGACCTCGACGAGGCCCGCAAGCTCATCACCGCACTGGCCGGACTGGTCACCGCCGGCGCCCCGGAGATCAGCAACTTCCACGCGGCGCCGCTGCGGGACGGCCTGCGCTCGCTGCAGCTGGCCTTCCGCGAGGCCTCGCTCGTCCCGGACGCCCCGGGCTCGGGCCCGGGCGAGAAGTTCACCGGGCCGGTCTACTCCTGATCCGACGGACGACGGCGCACGGCGGAGGGGCACATACTCACGTGAGTATGTGCCCCTCCGCCGTGCCTGCTCAGGCACCCGGCCGGTACGTCGGCGGCGGGGACTCAGCGCCGGTAGAGCGGTTCGCCGGGCAGCCCCGTACCCGCCGGGAGGACCGCCAGGTCCAGCCCCAGGTCCAGCCGCACCCGCAGCACCGGGTCGGTGGCCACCGCCCGGCCCACCCGCTGCGCGGCCTCCTGCATCCCGGTCCGGTCCAGCGCCGGGTCCAGGACCACCGCGAGCACGCCGTCCGAGTCCTCGGCCGCCGCCAGTACCCCGGCGACCACCTGCGGCTCGGCGGCCAGCAGCGCCCGCACCGCCTCCCGCACCTCGGGGTCGGCGGCCGGCGCCAGGTACGGCCGGTTCTCCGCCAGGGCGCGCAGCCGCGCCCCGGACAGCAGGAACGGCACCGGCCCGGCCGGGTCGAGCAGCAGGGTGTCCGCGCGCTCGGAGAAGGCGACCATGGCGGCCTGGGGCGCGGCCACCGGCGCCGGGCGGGCGTCGGCCCGCCAGCGGGCCAACGACTCCAGCGAGGTGAAGGCCGGCAGGGCGCGCCGGCCGTCGGCCGCCTCGACCAGCGGGACGGCCATGTCACTGCTCTTGTCGTGCTTGTGCCCGTGCTCGTCCACCTCGACCTCGCCGAGGATCGCCACGATCGGCACCATCAGCCGGGTCGGCGTCAGCGCCGCCAGCACCTGCGGCTCGGCGGCGGGGTCCTGCGACCAGCGGGCGAGCGCGGCGGTCAGCGCCGGGTCCGCGGTGCCGTCGTCGCCGGAGAAGCCGGGGTCGGGGATGCTCTTGCCGACGAAGGCCGGGTTCGGGAAGTCGTTGCGGTCCACCCGCCCGACCCTATGCCACCGTGCGCCCGCCCCGCGCGGACCGAAGGTCCCGTCCGGGATCCCCGTCCGGCGCCCCGACCGAAGGTCCCCCGTCCAACCCCTACCCGCGGGTAGGGCGGGTGTGGCACTCTGCGCCCATGGCCACGCCCGAAGCCGCTGCCCGCACCGCGTCCGCCCGCCCGACCACCGCCCCGCCGGTCCCCTCCCCGGCCGCCGACCGTGCCCGGTACGACCGGGCCACCGCCCATCTGGACGGCCCGGTGGCCGTCGTCGACCTGGCCGCCTTCGACGCCAACGCCGCCGACCTGGTGCGCCGGGCCGGGGGCAAGCCGGTCCGGGTGGCCAGCAAGTCGGTGCGCTGCCGCGCCCTGCTGGAGCGGGTACTGGCCGTGGAGGGCTTCGCCGGGGTGATGGGCTTCACCCTCGCCGAGTCGCTCTGGCTGGCCCGCACCGGCCTGCGCGACATCCTGCTGGCTTACCCCTCCAGCGACCGCGCCGGCTTCGCCGAGCTGACCGCCGACCCGGAGCTGGCCGCCGCCGTCACCGTGGTCATGGACGACCCGGCCCAGCTGGACCTGGTCGACGCGGCCCGGGCCGGCTCCGCCGAGGTGCGGGTCTGCCTGGAGCTGGACACCGCGCTGCACCTGCTCGGCGGCCGGGTCCGGGTCGGCGCCCGCCGCTCGCCGCTGCGCACCCCCGAGGACGTGGCCGCCTTCGCCGAGCTGGTGCAGCGCCGCCGGGGCTTCCGGGTGGTCGGGCTGATGGCCTACGAGGGGCACGTCGCCGGCGTGGGTGACGCGGTGCCCGGGCGGCCGGTGCGCTCCGGGCTGATCCGGTTGATGCAGGCCCGGGCCCGGACCGAGCTGGCCGAGCGGCGCGCGGCGACGGTCCGGCTGGTGCGCCGGGTGGCCGAGCTGGAGTTCGTCAACGGCGGCGGCACCGGCAGCGTCGAGTCGACGGTGGCCGAGCGCGCGGTGACCGAGGTGGCGGCCGGCTCCGGGCTGTACCAGCCGCGGCTGTTCGACAACTACCGGTCGTTCCGGGGCCGGCCGGCCGCGCTGTTCGGCCAGCCGGTGGTCCGCCGGCCCGGGCTCGGCGTGGTGACGGTGCTGGGCGGCGGCTACCCGGCGTCCGGCGCGGCCGGCCCGGACCGCTCCCCCGTGCCGTACCTGCCGGCCGGGCTGCGCTACGACCCGATGGAGGGGGCCGGCGAGGTGCAGACGCCGCTGCTCGGCGCGGCCGCGGACGATCTGCTGATCGGCGACCGGGTCTGGTTCCGGCACGCCAAGGCCGGAGAACTCTGCGAGCGCTTCCCGGAGTTGCACCTGGTGGAGGGCGACCGGGTGGTGCGCACCGTGCCCACCTACCGGGGCGAGGGGCACACCTTCCTCTGAGCCTGCGGCTCGCGCCGTTCCGCCTCTTCCGGCCCCCGGTTCCACTACCGTGGACGGGAATCGCACCGACGGAGGGGGAGGCCGTGGAGGCCGAGATCGCGCAGCTGGTGACGACGGGGGCCACGACGGTGGTCGGGCTGATGGCCACCGAGGCGTGGACGCAGGCCCGTTCGCGCCTGGCCGCGCTCTTCGGGCGGGGCCGGGACGCCGAGGAGGTGTCGGCCGAGCTGGAGGAGATCCGGGTCGAGGTGGTCCGGGCGGACGGCGACGCCGAGCTGGTCGGCGACCAGACCGCCGAGCTGCGCAACCGGCTCCGCCGGCTGCTGCGGCAGGATCCGCGGGCGGCGGCGGAGCTGGAGGCCCTGCTGCGGGAGTTCGCGCCGCGGCAGCGGCCCGGTGCCACCGTGCACAACGAGATCCACAACGGGACGTTCAACGAGTCCGTCGTCCAGGCGGGCCGGATCACCCACAACTACCAGTCCCCGCCCGGGAAGGACTGACCCCGCCCGGCCTCCGGGAGCCCCTGGGGCCCCGGGAACCTTGGCCGCACCTTAAGAAGGCCCGATGGGATGCCTAACTGTGGCGTCCCGTCGGGCCTTTGTGCTGCTCGGCAGGCTACATTCCGTCAAAAAGTGGCCCACAGCGCACTATTGCCAGCTGGTCTAGTCCAATCATACGCTCAGCCCAGGGACCGGCGCGCCGGGTCGGCCGGCCCCTCGGGCAGACGTGCCCGGCACTCCCCCACAACCTCGACCCGGTACACGGTCAAGGAGTCCCCACCCCATGTCCATGAAGCGCACCGCCCTGTCCGTCGGCGTCATCGGCGCCGCCTTCCTCTCCGTCTCCGCCGCCGGCATCGGCACGGCCGGCGCCCACGGCACCGTGACCAACCCGGTCAGCCGGGTCGCGGCCTGCTACGCCGAGGGTCCGGAGACCCCCAAGTCGCAGATCTGCAAGGACCTCGTCGCGCTGAGCGGCACCCAGCCGCTGTACGACTGGAACGAGGTCAACCTCGCCAACGCCGCCGGCAACCACCAGGCACTGATCCCGGACGGCAAGCTCTGCTCCGCCGGCCGCGACAAGTACAAGGCCCTGGACCTGCCGCGCGCCGACTGGCCGGCCACCGCGGTCACCGCCGGAAAGATCGACTTCAAGTTCCGGGTCACCGCCCCGCACCAGGGCAACCAGACCATCTACATCACCAAGCAGAGCTGGAACCCCACCCAGCCGCTCAAGTGGTCCGACCTCGACGCGGTGCCGGTCGCCCAGGTGCCGACCCTCCGCACCTCCGACAACGGCTACTACAACTACAGCGGCACCCTGCCGCAGCGCACCGGCCGCCAGCTGCTCTACATGGTGTGGCAGCGCACCGACAGCCCCGAGGCGTTCTACAGCTGCTCGGACGTCGACTTCGGCAAGGGCACCTCGCTCACCGAGGCGGTCTCCGCGCTCACCGCCCAGGCCCCGGCCGCGCCGAGCGAGGCGCAGATCGCCGCCGGCCAGTCCAAGTCCACCGTGGCCCACCACGGACACGGCGGCAACGCCGAGGAGCCGGCCGGCAAGGTCGTCGCGGCCGACAGCGCGGCGGTCGGCGGCGGTTCCGCCACCGGGCCGCTGCTGCTCACCGGTGCCGCCGCCGTGCGTGAGCCGAACCGTTGCGGGCTGCGCCCCGGTGCCCGCGTCGGGGCCCCGGGGCGACTGCCCTGGTCAGGTGTTCGAGGTGCCGGTACCGCCGCCGTCCTGGCCGCCGGGGAAGCCCGGGATCCCGGGCAGCTTGCCGCTGTAGTCGTTGATGCCCTTGAGGATGGTGTCCATCACCGCGACGTCCGGCGCCTTGTCGGCGATGTCGAAGCCGAAGTGCACCGAGACCAGCGACTTGCCGTCGGCGGACGGGAAGACCACCGTCTGCACATAGCCGTCGTTGCCCTTGGCGGCGTCCACCTTCCAGCGGACCAGGTAGCCGTCCCGGCCGTCCACCTTGACCGCCTCGGACTTGAGCTCCTCGTGCGAGAGGACCTCGTTGTAGGAGTCCTTGACGGCCTTGTCGATGTCGGCCTTGGCCGCCGCCTGGACGTCGGTGCCGCCGCCGTCGATCCGGCCGGTGTTGGCACCGCCCAGCGAGCAGGTACCGCCGCCCTCGCAGTCGTACTGGCCGATGCTGAGGCCGGCGAAGCCGTCGCGGGTGGTACCGCCCTCCCAGCCCGCGGGGACGGGCAGGACCAGCCGGTTCACCGCGTCGATGGCCTGGGTGCTGTTGGCGCCGTTGCCCCGGCCGCCGTTGCCGTTCCCATTGCCCTGGCCGCCGTTGCCCTGGCCGCCGTTGCCCTGGCCACCGTTGCCGTTGCCGTTCCCCCGGCCGCCGTTGCCATTGCCGTTGCCCTGGCCACCGTTGCCCTGGCCGCCGCCGTTGCCGCCCGGGTCGCCGAAGTCCGGCAGACCGCGCCACGGGCCGTTCCCATTGCCGTTGCCATTGCCGCCGGGCGGAACCACCGGGCGCGCGCTGTGGTGCCGGTCGCCGTGGTCGTCCATCGCCAGGTAGGTGATGCCCGAGCCGACGCCCAGGCCCAGCACGGCCGCCACCGTGGCCGCGATCACGATCTTGGACGGCTTGCGGCGCCGCTTCGGCGGTGGGGGCGGCGGCGAACCGTAGGCGGTGCCGAAGGGCGGCGGCTCCGGGTAGCGGACCGACGGTCCGCCCTCCAGCACCTCCCCCTCCAGCACCCGGGTCTCGGCGGTCTCCTCCGGCCCCGGAGCGCCGGCCGCCGGGGCCTCCGGCGGCGGCGCGTCCGAGGGTGCGGGCCGGGTGCTGGCCGTCCAGCCCTTGCCGTCCCACCAGCGTTGGGGTCGCGGGTCGCTGGTGATGTCCTTCGGGTCCGGGTACCACCCGGCGGGGATCTGCTCACTCACGACAGAGAATCTAAAGGCAGCCGGATAAGCGCGAAATCAGCTGGACCCCGAATTCCGGCCCTTTTCGATGAAATTACGGTGAGAAGGCGGGAGCGGCCCCTCCGGAGGCCCGGAACGTGTCTTTCCGCTCACACCCGGATCACGCCCCGGATCGCCCGGGTCACTCCCCGGGGCCGTGCAGCGGCGTCACATAGGCGCCGGAGATCCCGCCGTCCACCAGGAACTCGCCGGCCGTCATGAACGAGGAGTCGTCGCTGGCGAGGAAGGCGACCGCGGCCGCGATCTCCTCCGGCCGGGCGAAGCGGCCGAGCGGGATGTGCACCAGTCGGCGGGCCGCCCGCTCCGGGTCCGCGGCGAACAGCTCGCGCAGCAGCGGGGTGTCCACCGGCCCCGGGGAGAGCGCGTTCACCCGGATGCCCTCCCGGGCGAACTGCACGCCCAGCTCGCGCGACATCGCCAGCACCCCGCCCTTGGACGCGGTGTAGGAGATCTGCGAGGTCGCCGCGCCCATCCGGGCCACGAAGCTCGCGGTGTTGATGATCGAACCCCGCCCGTGCCGGCGCATGTACGGCAGCACGGCCCGGCAGCACAGGTAGACCGAGGTCAGGTTGACCTCCTGGACCCGGCGCCAGGCGTCCAGCCCGGTGGTGAGGATCGAGTCGTCCTCCGGCGGCGAGATGCCGGCGTTGTTGAAAGCGACGTCCACGCTGCCGAAGGTCTCGTAGGCCTCGTCGAACAGCGCCTCGACCATCGCCGGGTCGGTCACGTCGGTGTGCACGAACAGGCCGCCGACCGCCTCGGCGGCCGCCTTGCCGGCGGTCTCGTCGATGTCGGCGCAGACCACCCGGGCGCCTTCGGCGGCGAGCCGGCGGGCCGAGGCCAGGCCGATCCCGCTGCCCGCGCCGGTGATCACGGCCGTGCGCCCGACCAGCCGGCGGCAGAGCGGCTCGTCGGCCTCCCCGGACTCGTGGCGGTGGTGGGGCCGAGGGGCGTTCCGGGTCACTGGCGGCTCCTACGCTTCGGTGCGGATGTAGACGTTCTTGGTCTCGGTGAAGTGCGCCAGCGCCTCCGGCCCCAGCTCGCGGCCGACGCCGGACTCCCCGAAGCCGCCGAACGGCGTCCAGTACCGCACCGAGGAGTGCGAGTTGACCGACAGGTTCCCGGCCGCCACCCCGCGCGCCAGCCGCAGCGCCCGGCCCAGGTCGCGGGTCCAGATCGAGCCGGACAGGCCGTACCGGGTGGCGTTGGCCAGCCGCAGCGCGTCCGCCTCGTCCTCGAACGGGAGCACCACCGCGACCGGACCGAAGATCTCCTCGGTGACCGCCGGGACGTCCGGCCGGGTCGGCGCCAGCACCGTCGGCGGGTACCAGAAGCCGGGCCCGTCCGGGACCGTGCCGCGGGCCAGCACCGGCAGGTCGGGCGTCACGTACGAGGCGACCCGGCGCACCTGCGCGGCCGAGATCAGCGGGCCGAGCGTGGTCCGCGGATCGGCCGGGTCTCCGGTGCGGACCGCCTCGACGGCCGGCAGCAGCAGGGCCAGGAAGTCGTCGAAGACCTCCCGCTGGACCAGGATCCGGCTGCGGGCGCAGCAGTCCTGGCCGCTGTTGTCGAGGAAGGACATCGGGTCGGCGGCGCCCGCGAGGTCGGCGTCGGCGAAGACGACGTTGGGGCTCTTGCCGCCGAGTTCGAGGGTCACCCGTTTGGCCCGGGCCGCGCAGCGGGCGGCGACCTCCTTGCCCACCAGGGTGGAGCCGGTGAAGACGATCTTCCGCACCTCCGGGTGGTCCACCAGCGCCCGGCCGGTCACCGCCCCGGAGCCCGGCACCACCTGGAACAGGCCCTCGGGCAGCCCGGCGGCCAGGGCGAGTTCGGCCAGCCGCAGCGCGGTGAGCGGGGTCGCCTCGGCGGGCTTGAGCAGGACGGCGTTGCCCGCCGCGAGGGCGGGTGCGAAACCCCAGGCGGCGATCGGCATCGGGAAGTTCCACGGCGCGATCACCCCGACCACGCCGACCGGTTCGCGGAAGGTGACGTCCAGCCCGCCGGCCACCGGGATCTGCCGCCCGGTCAGCCGCTCCACTCCCCCGGCCGCGTACTCCAGCAGGTCGCGGACGTTGCCGGCCTCCCAGGTGGCGTTGCCGATGGTGTGGCCGGCCTCGGTGACCTCCAGGGCGGCGAGTTCGGGGACGTGCACGTCCACCTGGTCGGCGAAGCGCCGCAGCAGCCGGGCCCGTTCGCCGGGCGGCAGGGCGGCCCAGCCGCGCTGGGCGGCGACGGCGCGCCGCACGGCGGCGTCGAGCTGCCCGGGCGTGGTGTCGGGCAGGGTGGCGAGCACCTCGCCGGTGGCGGGGTTGCGGACGGTGCAGGCCGGGGGTGCCGTCTCGGTGAGGGTGGCGGTGGTCGTGTCGATGGTGCTCACATCCGCTCGAAGGACCGGTAGCGCTCCCAGTCGGTGATCGCGCCGTCGTAGGCGTCCTGTTCGACCCGGGCCATGTGGAGGTAGTGCTCGACCACGTCGTCCCCGAAGGCCGTGCGGGCCAGTTCGCTCGCGCCCCACAGGTCGGCGGCCTCGCGCAGCGAGCCGGGCACCCGGGCGTAGTCCTCGACGGCGTAGGCGTTGCCCAGGCAGGGGGCGGGCAGCTCCAGCTTCTGCTGGACGCCGTGCAGGCCGGCGGCGATCATGCCGGCCACCGCCAGGTAGGGGTTGACGTCCCCGCCGGGCACCCGGTTCTCCATCCGCAGGCCCGCGCCGTGCCCCACCACCCGGTAGGCGCAGGTCCGGTTGTCCCGGCCCCAGGCGACCGCGGTCGGCGCGAACGAGCCCGGGCGGTAGCGCTTGTAGGAGTTGATGTTCGGCGCGTACAGCAGGGTGAACTCGCGCAGCGCGAGCAGCTGCCCGGCCAGGAAGTGCCGCATGGTGTCGGTCATCCGGCCGTCGGCGGCGGCGAAGGCCGGGGCGCCCACCGCGTCCCGCAGCGACAGGTGGATGTGGCAGCTGTTGCCCTCGCGCTGGTCGTACTTGGCCATGAAGGTGAGCGCGCAGCCGAGTTGGGCGGCGATCTCCTTGGCGCCGGTCTTGTAGACGCTGTGCTGGTCGCAGGTGGTGAGCGCGTCGGCGTAGCGGAAGGCGATCTCGTGCTGGCCGAGGTTGCACTCGCCCTTGGCGGACTCCACCACCAGGCCCGCGCCGGCCATCTCGGTGCGGATCCGGGAGAGCAGCGGCTCGACCCTGGCGGTGCCCAGCAGCGAGTAGTCGACGTTGTAGAGGTTGGCCGGGGTGAGTCCGCGGTAGCCGCCCTGCCAGGCCTGTTCGTAGGTGTCGCGGAAGACCAGGAACTCCAGCTCGGTGCCGATGTCCGCGGCCAGGCCGTACTCGGCGAGCCGGGCGATCTGGCGGCGCAGCAGTTGGCGGGGCGCGGCGGCCACCGGGTGGCCGCCGTGGCCGGCCAGGTCGGCGGTGACCTGGGCGGTGCCGGGCTGCCAGGGGGTCAGGCGGAGGGTCGACAGGTCGGGGCGCATGGCGAAGTCGCCGTAGCCGGTCTCCCAGGAGGAGAGCGCGTAGCCGTCCACGGTGTTGAGTTCGACGTCGACGGCCAGCAGGTACTCGCAGGCGTCGGCGCCGTGCTCGGCCACCTCGTCGAGGAAGAAGCCGGCGGCGAAGCGCTTGCCCTGGAGCCGGCCCTGCATGTCGGTGAAACCAAGGGCGACGGTGTGCACCTCGCCCGCGTCGACCAGCGCGCGCAGTTCGTCGAGGGTGAGCGGGGCGCGCCGCCGGGGGGTGCCGGGCCCGGCGGCCCCGGGTGCGGTGGTGCGGTCGGACATGGCGGACGCCCTCCTCCTCTTCCTCGATCACGCAGCGAGACCGAGCGGTCACAGCGAACCGTACGGCCTGGCGCTGACAGCGCGGAAGAGGGCGGGCGGGTGTGGCGCGCCGAGGTGCGAGGTTGACGGGTGATCGGGCGGGACGGGAGGAGAATGCGCGCCATGGATCGCAGGCCTATTGTCGGCGTCAGCACCTATCTGGTGGACGCGAGTTGGAGCGACTGGCGCGACCGCCGGGTGGCCCTGGTGCCCGAGCGGTACACCGCCTATGTACAGAATTCGGGCGGGATCGCGGTGCTGCTGCCGCCCGACGCCCCCGAGCGCGCGCCGGAGGTGCTCGCCCGGCTGGACGCACTGGTCGTCGCGGGCGGACCGGACATCGACCCCGCCTACTACGGGCAGCCGCCGCACCCGCTGACCGATGTCGACACGGTCGAACGCGACGTCTGGGAGTCGGCGCTGCTGCGGGCGGCGCTGGCGGCCGGGATGCCCCTGCTGGGGATCTGCCGGGGCATGCAGGTGCTCAACGTGGTGTGCGGGGGCACGCTGATCCAGCACCTGCCGGACGTGGTGGACGTGGACGTGCACGCGGGCTCGCCCGGCCGGTACGGGACGCATGTGGTGCGGCCGGTGCCGGGGACGCTGCTGGGCGGGCTGCTGCCGGAGCCGGAGCTGACCGTGCCGACCTTCCACCACCAGGCGGTGGACCGGCTGGGGACCGGGCTGCGGGTGGGCGCGCACGCGCCGGACGGAACGGTGGAGGCGGTGGAGGGGCCGGTGCGGGCCGCGACGGCGGCGCGGTCGCTGCAGCTGGAGCCGGTGGAGGTCGGGTAGTCCTCCGCGGGCCGGGGCGCGCCGCCGGAAACCCCGCGGCACGCCCCGGCCGGGCCCTACGGGGCGGTGGGGATCGGGG
>NZ_JZWY01000367.1:0-21314 GCF_000966955.1 Streptomyces sp. NRRL S-495 | reverse complement strand
GCCCGACCAGCGGGCCGGGCGCAGCCCCGCCGCCGCGCCCGGCGCGGCCGCGCCACCGTCCCCGGGCCGCTGCTCACCACCCACCGCCCGCGCCGCGACGGCCGCCCGTACGACACCCACGTCCTCCCGCCCGCCGCCGACCCGGTGCCCACCTTCCGGCCGGTGGACCTGGACGCCCTGCCCGACCTCACCGCGGAGTCCGGCCGGGGCCTCTTCCTCATCCACGCCCTCACCGACCACGTCCAGCTCCGCAACCATCCGCTGCGGGGGGCGATCGTCAGCTTCGACAAGATCCTCAAGTGGCAGGACGGCGCGCTGCTGCGCCGGGCGTCCTGAGGCGGGACAGCCCTCGGCGGTGCCCGGAGACGGCGACGTCCCGCCCGCTGCGGTAGCGCGACGGACGGGACGTCGACGGGTGGTGCCGGATCAGCTGCGGGTCGCGGCGGCCTTGCGGCGGCGGGCGACGACGACGGCGCCGGCGCCGAGGGCTATCGCCATGCCACCGGTGACGACGAGCGGCACGGTGCTGGAGCCCGCGCCGGTGGTGGCGAGGCTGGTGCCGGTCGGGCCACCGCCGGTCGAGCCGGTGCCCCCGGTGGTGCCGGCCGGCCGGCCCGCGGAGGGCGAGGCGGAGGTCGAAACCGAGGCGGTCGGCGAGGCGCTCGTGGTGGGCGTCGCGGTGGCGGTCGACGGGACGGTCGGGGAGGAGGTGCCCGTCGCCGTGGCCGAGGTGCTCGGGGCCGGGTCGACGACGGTGATCCCGGTCGTGGACGAGCCGACCAGCCGGTTGCAGGCGTACTTGACGTGCTCCGGGCCGGCGTCCCACGGCAGCACCTCGGAGCCGCCGGAGACGGTGAGGCTGTAGTCCGGGCTGTAGCGGCAAATGGCGGAGAGCTGGACCGACACGGTGATCATCTCGTTCGGCTTGACCTGGAAGGAGCCGAGGGAGACCGAGCCGTGGTCGGTGCTGGCCGGGGGCAGCGGGGTCCAGGCGCCGTTCTGGACCTTGGTGAGGGCCTTGGGCAGCCAGATGCCCTTGACGCCGTCCAGCAGGACGTTGAGCCGGAAGTCCGTCAGCGTGGCCTTGCTGGTGTTCTGGAAGGAGAAGGACACCTCCTTCGACGATCCGCCCTTGACCAGCGTGATCGCCGAGTCGGTGTTGTGCACCGGCATCTTGACGTCGCGCTGGTACTGGCAGCCCGCCGGGAGGGTCGGGGTGGCGGACGGGGTCCCGGTCGGCGTGGCGGTCTCCGAGGGCGTGGTGGTGGCGCTCGGGGAGCCGCTCGGGGCCGTCGTGGTGGGGGCGGCCGACGTCGGGGCGGCCGACGTGGGTGCGGCCGTCGTGGGTGCGGCCGAGGTCGGGGCGGCCGTCGTGGGTGCGGCGGTGGACGGTGCGGCCGCGGTCGGCTCGGTGGTCGCGGCCGTGGACGGTCCGGTCGTCGCGGCGGCGGCCGAGGCGCTGGTCGTCGGATCGGCGGCGAAGGCCCCGGCGGTGCCCGCGAGCGTCGCGGCGCCGCTCAGGACGAGCAGAGCGGCTGTGGTGGTCAGACGGGAGGTGCGCAAGATTACGGCTCCGATGGTGGGGCGTCGGCGGGATGGCTTGCGCTCAGTGGACGGGCGAGACATGCGAACGGTTGTCGGCATGCCTCGTAGTTTCTTCCGACGGTGCGTCAGCTGTGCGCTCCGGCCTTGCGACGGCGCAGCACGAGCAGCGTCCCGGCACCGGCCGCGAGCACGGCGGCACCGCCGAGGGCGATCGGCAGGGTGTTGGAGCTGGAGCCGGTGTCGGCCAGGTGCGGGCCGCTCACCGCGGACGGGGAGGCCGTCGCCTTGAGGGGGGTGGCGGCGGCGGTGGTGGCGGTGGTGGCGGCGGACTTGTCGACCACCTTGAAGTCGCCCTCGTAGTAGTTGCCGTACTGGGTGCAGCTGTTCGGCAGGGTGGAGCCGGGCTTGGGGAGGTCCGGCGTGTTGTCGAAGGCCTCGGAGCCGCCGCCCACGGTGCCGCCGTAGTCGCCGACGGGGGCGGTGTTGGCGGCGATCCGGAACTGGATGGTGAGCTTCTCGCCCTTGGCGATCTTGTGGGTCCCGGTGTTGATGTCGCGGTCGACCAGTTCGGCGGGCTTCCAGTCGGAGCCGGGCAGCTTGAGCTGGACGGTGAAGAAGTCGGTCCGCCAGTTCAGCGGACGCTCGTTCCCGTTGTCGGTGATGTAGATGCTGGACGAGAACTTGGCGAGGTCCACGCCGGTGGTGTTCTCGAAGGTCACCTGGACCTCCTGGGCCGGTCCGCCCTTGACCAGGGTGGTTCCCCAGAGGCCGGTGCCGGTGATCTTGAGGTTGTCACCCCCGTGGACGCCGCCCTGGCAGCGGTTCGTGAACGTGGGTGCCGGGGGCGTGGGGTGGGTGGTCGGCTTCGGCGCGGTGCTCGCCGACGGCGAGGTGGAGGGGTTCGGGGAGGTGGAGGGGTTCGGCGAGGTGGGCGCCGTGGGCGTGCCGCCGGTGCTCGGGGAGCCGCTCGGGGCCGCCGTGGTCGGGGCCGCCGTCGTGGGGGCCGCCGAGGACGGGGCGGGCGACACAGCGGCGGCGCCGGCGGTGGCCGTGCCGACCGTCGCGCCGAGGGAGAGCGCGATCAGCGTGGACGCGGCCAGAAGGCGGGAAGTGCGCACGGTCTTGGCTCCAGCTTGATGAAGTCTGTCCGAATATGGGCGACTTGGCGCCTTGGTGTGATCACCGGCGCGTCGCAGGAGCGGCACCATATCGGAGGGTGGGCGAAGCGTCCGGCCCGGGGGCCCGGAAGGCGGTCGGCGACGGCCTACCCTGGCGCGATGGGTGCGGTGGGCGAGTGGGACCTGAGGCGGCTGCGGGTGCTGCGGGCGGTCGACGAGTGCGGGACGGTGACGGCGCCGGCCGAGCGACTCCATCTGTCGCCCTCGGCGGTCTCGCAGCAGATCTCGGCGCTGGCCCGGCAGGTGGGCGCGCCGATGCTGGAGCCCTACGGCCGCCGGGTGCGGCTGACCCCGGCGGCCCGGCTGGTGCTGCGTCACGCGGCGGTGGTCTTCGGACAGTTGGAGCGGGCCGAGGCCGAGCTGGCGGGCTATCTGCACGGCGAGGCGGGCGAGGTCAGGGTGGGCGCCTTCGCCACCGCGATCACCGGGCTGCTCGTCCCGGCGGTGGCCCGGCTGCGCGAGGCCGCGCCGAGGCTGACCGTGCGGGTGGTCGAGGCGGAGGCGGACGAGGCGGTCCGGCTGCTGGCGGCGGGGGACGTCGACCTGGCGCTGTCGCTGGCCGTCGGACTGGTCGGCCGGGGCCCCGGATTCGTCGAGACGGAGCTGCTCAGCGACCCGTTGGACGTCGCGCTGCCACCGGGCCACCCGCTGGCCGGGACGCCGGGGCTGCGGCTGGCGGACCTCGCGGCGGAGCCGTGGATCTACGGCGCGGCCGGGCCCTGGCGGGAGATCACCACGGCGGCCTGCGCCCAGGCCGGCTTCACCCCGGAGCGGGCGCACACCGCCGCGGACTGGACGGCGATCCTGGCGATGGTGGCGGCCGGACTGGGGGTGGCGCTGGTGCCGCGGCTGGCCTCGGCCGGTCGGGGCGGCGCGGCGGTCGTCCGGGCGCTGCCGGCGGACCTGCCGACCCGCCGGGTGGTGGCGGCGGTCCGGGCCGGCACGGAGGGGACGCCCCCGCTGCGCCGGGTGCTGGCGGAGCTGGCGGACGTAGCCAGGACTCTTCAGTCGGACTGAACGGTTTGCTCAGTTCTTTGTGATGGACCTGATGGGTCGCCCGGCGTGAGGCTGGGGGCATGACCACCGAACGGAACCCAGGCCCCCGCCCCGACCAGCTGTCCGACGCCGACGCCCCGCCGTACGGGGGCGGCAACCCCTACGCCGACTACCGCGCCGCCGAGTTCCCCTTCACCGGCCTGGTCGACCTCGCCGACCGCCGGCTGGGCGGCGCGGTCGTCGCCGCCAACGACGAGCTGTTCGCCGAGCGGGAGAACCTGCTGCTGCCGGGCGCGGCCGAGTTCCGCCCGCACACCTTCGGCAACAAGGGCCAGATCATGGACGGTTGGGAGACCAGGCGGCGACGCGGCACCGGCGCCGGGCATCCGCACCCGACCGCCGAGGACCACGACTGGGCGCTGATCCGCCTGGGCGTGCCGGGAGTTGTGCACGGCGTGGTCGTCGACACCGCGCACTTCCGCGGCAACTACCCGCAGCAGATCGGCGTCGAGGGCGCCGAACTCCCGGGCACCCCGGGCCCGGAGGAGCTGCTGGCCCCCGAGACCGAGTGGCATCCGCTGGTCCCCCGCTCGCCGGTGCGCGGCCACGCCGCCAACGGCTTCGCCGTCGAAGGTGGCCGCCGCTTCACGCATTTGAGGCTCAGCCAGTTCCCGGACGGTGGCATAGCCCGCTTCCGGGTGCACGGCGAGGCCCGTCCGGATCCGGCCTGGCTGGCCGCGCTCGGCACCTTCGACCTGGCCGCGGTCGAGAACGGCGGCGCCGTCGAGGACGCCTCGGACCGCTTCTTCTCCTCCCCGGTCAACCTCGCCCTGCCCGGCAAGTCCGGGGCGATGGGCGACGGTTGGGAGAACCGGCGGCGCCGGGACGACGGCCACGACTGGGTCCGGCTGCGGCTGGCCGGGCGGGGCGCGGTCCGGGCGGTGGAGATCGACACCGGCTACTACGTCGGCAACGCGGCCGGCTGGGCGGCGCTGTCGGGCCGGGACGAGCAGGGCGCCGACCCCGGGGCCTGGTTCGAACTGGTGCCGCGCACCCGGCTCCAGCCGGACGCCGTGCACCGGCTGGTGGTCGACGCCCCGCGTCCGGCCACCCACGTCCGGCTGGACGTCTTCCCGGACGGCGGGATCGCCCGGCTGCGGCTGTACGGCGGGCTGGTCTGACCCGGCGCCGCCAGGCGGGGCCAGGTCCGACCCGGGGCCGCTCGGCGGACCGCGCTCCGTTTGCCGGGTCCGGCGGCCCGCCGGACGATGGGGGCATGATGCACCAGATGCGGGCCGAGTTCGGCACCGGCGGCGCGCCCGCCGGGGTGCGGCTGTGGCACATGGTCCGAGGCGGCGAGGTCGCCGCGATGTGCGGCCGGGAGATCGACGCGGCGGCACCCGCCCGGGAGGCGACGGACTGGGGGCACACCCCCGAGACCTGCTGCCACACCTGCGGCGCGTACGTCCTGCGCGAGTCCCCCTACCTGGGGGACGAGCACCGGCCGGGACCTCCCGGCGAGCAGCCGGACACCGGCTGGCCGACGGGCTGACCGGGGCGGCGGCACGCTCCCGGACGGGCCGGGGCTACCGTGGGCGCCATGGACAAGTCCCTGGTCCGGCCCCGCTCGCTCGTCCGTGAGGCCGCCTCGCTGCGGGCCGGTGTGCCGACCCCGGCCGTCCACGTCGACCGGCTCTGCGCCCGGATCGACCAGGTGGACCCGCTGATCCACGCCTTCGTCCCCGAACCCGGCCGGGCCGAACGGCTGCAGGCCGAGGCCCGGGCACTGGTCGTCCGCCATCCCGACCCGGCGCAGGCGCCGCCGCTGTACGGGGTGGCCGTCGGGATCAAGGACATCGTGCACGTCGACGGCCTGCCCACGCACGGCGGTTCGGTGCTGCCCCCGGGCGTCCTGGCCGGGCCGCAGGCCACCGTGGTGGACCGGCTGCGGGCCGCCGGCGCGCTGGTCGCCGGCAAGACGGTGACCGCCGAGTTCGCTGGCAGCGCGCCCGGCCGGACCCGCAATCCGCACCGCCCCGAACACACCCCGGGCGGCTCCAGCAGCGGTTCGGCGGCGGCGGTCGCGGCCGGACTGGTGCCGCTGGCGATCGGCACCCAGACGATCGGCTCCGTGGTCCGCCCGGCCGCCTACTGCGGTGTGGTGGGCTTCCGGCCGACCTTCGGGCGGATCCCGACGGCAGGCGTGATCCCGAACGCGCCGAGCTTCGACACCGTGGGCCTGTTCACCGCCGACCTGGCGGGCGCCGCGCTGGCCGCCCCGCTGCTGTGCGACGACTGGGACCACGCGGCCGGGCCGGGCGACGGCGCGGGCGGCGGGGAGTGGGCGGACGGGGCGCCCGTGCTCGGCGTCCCGGTGGGCCCGTACCTGGACCGGGCCGGGCCGGAGGCGCGGCAGGCGTTCGACCGGCAGCTGGCACTGCTGGCCGCGCGCGGGCTGACGGTCCGCAGGCTCGATCTGCTGCCGGACTTCGACGAGTTGGAGCGGCAGGCGCAGACGGTCAACCGCTTCGAGATGGCCGCGAGCCACACGGACTGGTTCGCCCGCTTCGGCGACCTCTACCGGCCGGAGACGGCGGCGAGCATCCGGCACGGGCGGACCGTCGACCCGGCCGACCGCACGGCCGCGCTGCGCTCCCGGACGGCCTTCCGGGAGCGGCTCGCCGAGCGGCGGCAGCGGGCCGGGGTGGACCTGCTGCTGGCGCCCTCGGCGACCGGCCCGGCCCCGCTCGGGCTGGACAGCACCGGCAGCGCGGTGATGTCACTGCCGTGGAGCTTCGCCGGCCTGCCCGCGCTCAGCCTGCCGGCCGGGGTTACGGCGGCGGGCCTGCCGCTCGGCCTCCAGGTGGTCGGTGAGGCCGGGGCGGACGAGCGGCTGCTGGCGCTGGCGGCCGTCCTGGAGCGGGTGCTGGACGGCGCCTGAGCCGTTCGGACCGAGGGGAGCCGTCCCGGGGTGCCGGGCCTCAGGCGGTGAACGCGGGCCCGTCCGGGTCGGTGGCGTCGGAGCGCAGCCGGCGCAGCACGGCGCGGTGGGCCCGGTCGTACGGGGTGTCGTCGTCGAACAGCAGGGCCTGCGGGTTGGCGTTCTCCAGCAGGGCGATCAGGGTGAAGGCGATGTCCTCCGGGTCGGCGTCGGGCCGCAGTTCACCGGTGTCGAGGGCCTCGGTGACCAGGCCGAGCACGGTGGCGTGCCACTCCCGCCAGTTGGCGGCGAGGACGTCGCGCAGCGGGCCGGGCCGGGCGTCGTACTCGGCGTTGACCTCGTAGAAGAAGCAACCGCCGGGGAAGACCCGGGCGCGCGAGTAGGCCAGCCAGGACTCGCAGAGCAGCCGGACCTTGCGCAGGCCGGGGGGCTCGTCGTGGACCGGTGCGAGCACCGCGTCGGCGAAGATCCGCCGGGCGGCCCGCACGGTGGCGAGCTGGAGCTCCTCCTTGGAGCCGAAACCGGCGAAGACGCCGCTCTTGCTGAGGCCGAGGTCGGTGGCGAGCCGGCCGATCGACAGCGCGTCCAGCCCCTCGACCGAGGCGATCCCGACGGCCCGGCGCAGGACCGTCCGCCGGGTCTCCTCACCGCGCAGCACCCGGCCGTCCGTGGTCGACGCCCGTCCGTCCGTGGTCGATCCGGCCACCGCTCACCCCAGTCCTCCGGCCGTTTCCCGGCCTTTCCGTCCTGTGGCCAGGGTAGCGGGGAGCGTCGCCCGACCTGAAATAAGCACGAACGGTCGTGCTAATATCTCGCCGAGTTCGGCTCTTGCCCCTCGGTACCCACAGGAGTTCCGCATGGACCCGGCCGTCGCACTGATCCGCACCACCCTGAACACCGCCTCGCTGGCCGCCCCCGGGCTCGCCGGGCGGGCCGCGTTCGAGCTCTACCGCCACCCCTTCCGCCGCAGCCGGGTCCGCCCCGGCGAGCGCGAGGTCCACGACCGGGCCGTCACCGGGACGCTCCGGCACGGGGGTGTGCGGGTGGTCGTCCACCGTTGGGGCGACGGCGCCCGGCCCGTCCTGCTGATGCACGGCTGGCGCTCCCGGGCCTCCCGCTTCGCGGACCTGGTGTCCCGGCTGCGGGCACTCGGCCTGACCGCGGTCGGCTACGACGCCCCCGGGCACGGCGACTCCGGCGGGCGCACCGCCACCGTGCTTGACCACCGCGCCGTCGCCCTGCGGCTCCAGGAGTCGTACGGCGGCTTCGAGGCGGTGGTCGCCCACTCGCTGGGCGTCAACGCGGCCTTCCTGGCGCTGCGCGAGGGCCTGCGGGCGGAGCGGCTGGTCGCCTTCTCCGGCGCCTCCGAACTCTCCTGGCTGCCGACCGCGTTCTGCGAGCGGCTGGGCCTGAACGCCACCGTGGAGCGGGAGTTGCGCCGCCGGGAGGCGAGCGGAGCGATGTTCCCCGGGGTGACGGACATCCGCACCCACTTCGACGCCGCCCGTGATCCCGGGAAGATCGCGCTCCCGATCCTGGTCGCGCACGACGAGGACGACGACGTGGTCCCGTTCTCGCACGCCCGCCGGCTCCGGGCGGCGTACGGGGAGCAGCTGGAACTGCTGGCCACCCGGGGCCTCGGCCACCGCCGGATCCTCACCGAGCCGACGGTGCTCGACCAGGTGACGGGCTTCCTGGCCGCGGGGACGGACCCCGGCCTCCGATCCTTCGACGGACGCGGGTCCTTCGACGGACGCAGCTCCTTCGACGGACGCAGGTCCTTCGACGGACCGGGGAAGGCGGTGGGCGCGGTATGAGGATCCTCGAACTGCACACCCGGGCCCTGGAGTTGGCCGCCGCCGTGGTGGACACCGTGCAGCCGGAGCAACTGGTGCTGGCGACGCCGTGCGCCGGGTGGCCGCTGCGGCGGCTGCTGGAGCACACGGTGGGGCAGCACCGGGGCTTCGCCGCGGCCGCCCTCGGCGCCGGGGCGGACCGCGCGCATTGGCGCGACGTCCCGGTCCACGGCGACCCGGCGGGTGCGTTCCGGCAGTCGGCGGAGCGGCTGACCGCCGCGTTCGCCACCGCCGCCGCGGCGGCGGAGCCCGCCCCGCTGTGCCTGCCGGAGATCCGCGACGGCGAGCCGTTCCCGCTCGACCGGGCGATCGGCTTCCACCTGCTGGACACCCTGGTGCACGCCTGGGACGTGGCGGCCGCGCTGGGCTCGCCGGCCCGGCTGGTGGCGGCGGTGCAGGCCGAACCGCCGCTGCTCGGGGCGCTGCTCACGGTGGCCGGGGCCGTCCCGGCCACCGCCCCCGACCGGGGGGCGGGGCGGGCGTTCGCCGCCGTCCGGGCGGCACCGGACGTGACCGGGCCGTTCGACCGCGCGCTCGCCCTGCTGGGCCGCGACCCGTCCTGGTCCGAGGCCGACCGCTGACGCGCCGTCCGGCTAGCGGTCGCCGGGCCGGCGGTCCTCGCGCCCCTCGCGCCCCTCGTCCGGGAAGCGCGGTCCGCCGATCAGGAACAGCAGGGTGGCGGTGGGAAAGCCGATCGTCGCGACCAACAGCACGATGAACTGCCAGAACATCTCTCGCTCCTCGCCCTCGTCAGCGCCGGGGGCGAGGATCCCCCGAAGGTGGTCCCAAACCCGGACGGCCCTGATTGGCCGAAATGTCCACTCGTGCTCCGACGGTATGGCCGGATCACCCGCGCTGCCACCGGGGGCGCGCGGCGCGGCGCGTGCACGGGTCTGGGCGCGCGCCGCACCCGGCGCGCACACTGTCGGGATGCAGGTACAGCTCGCAGGGGAAGCACGGCGGCCCGACCGCGAGAGCGAGGACTTCGCGGCGGCCACCTCCGAGGCACTCGTCCTCCTCGACGGATCGAGTTCGCCGACCGGCCTGGAGTCCGGGTGCCGCCACGGCACCGCCTGGTACGTCCGCAGACTCGGGGTGCACCTGCTGGCCCGGCTCACCGACCGCCCGGACCGTTCGATCGCCGAGTGCCTGGCGGACGCCATCGCCGAGACGGCCGCCCTGCACGGCGGCCGCTGCGACCTCGCCCACCCCAACACGCCCGCCGCGATGGTGGTCGCCGCCCGTCGGCACGGCGCCTCGCTGGAGTACCTGGTGCTCGGCGACTCCCTGCTGGTGCTGGAGCCCGCCGACGGCCCGCCCCGGGTGATCGGCGACAACCAGCGCTTCCCCGGCGGGGAGGAACTGCGCCGGCAGGTCTGGTCGACGGTCCCCGGCTCCGCCGAACGGGCCGCCCTGCACCTGGAGTACACGCTGGCCGTCCGGGCCGCCCGGAACTCCGGCACCGGCCCCTGGATCGCCGCCGCCAGCCCCAAGGCCGCCGCCCACGCCGAGACCGGCTTCGTCCCGCTGGCCGGACTGCGCGCGGTGGCCGCCCTCTCCGACGGCGCGGCCCGCTTCACCGACCGCTTCGGCCTCGGCAGCTGGGGCGACGCGCTGCGCCTGCTCGGCGAGTGCGGCCCGGCCGAGCTGATCGCCCAGGTCCGCGCGGTCGAACGCGCCGACGCCGCCTGCGAACGCTGGCCCCGCGGCAAGGCCCACGACGACGCCTCGGCCCTCTACGCCCTGCTCTAGGGCCGACGCACAAAAGAGTCGACGCACAAGTCGACGCACAAGGGGAGTGGCGGAGCCGGGAACCCGGCTCCGCCACTCCCCTTGTACTCGTGCTCAGTGGCCGTCGGCGGGGATGGTCCCCAGGCGGCCGGCCTGGAAGTCCTCCATGGCCTGCTGGAGCTCGCGGTGGCTGTTCATGACGAACGGGCCGTAGTGGGCGACGGGCTCGCGGATGGGGAGACCGCCGAGGAGGACGACCTCGAAGTTGTTGTCCCGGGAGTCCTGCTTCCCGTCGGCGCGCAGGGTGATCGAGTCGCCGTCGCCGAAGACCACCGCCTGGCCCCGGTGGAAGGGGCGGTGCTCGGTGCCGGCCGTGCCGCTGCCGGCCAGGCCGTAGGCGAGGGCGTTGAAGTCGGGGCGCCAGGGCAGGGTGAGCTGGGCGCCGGGGCTGATCGAGGCGTGGATCATGGTGATCGGGGTGTGGGTGCTGCCGGGGCCCTGGTGGCCGTCCAGGTCGCCGGCGATGACGCGGAGCAGGGTGCCGCCGTCCTCGGTGCTGAGGAGCTTGACGCTGCCGCCGCGGATGTCCTGGTACTTGGGGGCGATCATCTTGTCCGAGGCGGGCAGGTTCACCCACAACTGGAGGCCGTGGAACAGGCCGCCGGACCGCACCAGCGACTCGGGCGGGGTCTCGATGTGCAGCAGGCCGGAGCCGGCCGTCATCCACTGGGTGTCGCCGTCGGTGATGGTGCCGCCGCCGCCGTGCGAGTCCCGGTGGATGAAGGTCCCGTCGATGATGTAGGTGACGGTCTCGAAGCCGCGGTGCGGGTGCCAGGGGGTCCCCTTGGGCTCACCGGCCGCGTAGTCCACCTCGCCCATCTGGTCCATCATGATGAACGGGTCGAGGTACTTGGTGTTGATCCTGGCGAAGGCGCGGCGGACCGGGAAGCCCTCGCCCTCGAAGCCCTCGGGGGCGGTGGCCACCGTGAGGACCGGCCGGGCGCTCGTGACGGCGGGGTCGGGGGTGGTGACGCGCGGGAGGGTCAGCGGGTTGTCGACGGTCACGGCGGGCATGTCGGCCTCCTTCGGGGGACGTTCCTCTGGCCTACGTCCACGAGATTAGTTCAATCCTCAACTAGAAGCAAGTTGAATTTTGAACCAAGTGGATGTGCGCGGCCGAGCGGCGGGGTCGGGCGGCCCTCGGCCCATCGTCGGTCAGCCGTACATCCGGCGCATGGTGAAGTCGACCATCTGCTCGACCGCCTTGGCGTCGAACACCATCCGGTGCTCGCCCTCCATGTCCAGCGCGAAGCCGTACCCGGTCGGCAGCAGGTCGAGGACCTCGGCGCCGGTCACGGTGAAGTACTTGGACTCCTTGCCCGCGTACCGCCGCAGCTCCTTGAGCGAGCTGAACATCGGGATCACCGGCGTCGGCGTGTTGTGCAGGGCCAGGAAGCCCGGCCGTTCGCCGCGCGGGCAGTGCACCTTGGAGGTGATGAAGATGGCCTGGAAGTCCTCCACCGCCATCGAGCCGGTGGTGAAGGCCCGGACGGCGTCCGCCAGGGACGGCGGCGAGGGCTCCGGGTAGAGGGACTGCTGCGCTCCCGGTGGCTGCTCGCCGTAGGGGCCGGGGCCGGGCATGCCGTTCATGCCCGGCTGCGGCCCCGCCTGCTGGTAGGGGTCGCCCGGGTATGCGTTCTGGTCATAGCCGTACACACGGACAGGCTATCGGGAGCGCGGCCACCCGTGCGGGCGTCGATCCTGACAAGGAGTGGCCGCCCCGGCTTGTGGGACGTGACCACGTTCATAGCGGAATCCACGAGGGATTCACCGGCTGGGGCTTGAAACAAGTTACCGCTGGGTAGCATCATGAGGCCTACTGGTGGGTACGGGGCGCCCGAACGCGGCGGTCTCCCGGAAGCGACGAACCGGAGAAAACGGCCATGGGTCACTACAAGTCCAACCTGCGGGACGTGGAGTTCAACCTCTTCGAGGTGTTCGGCCGCGAGCAGGTGTACGGCACCGGACCGTTCGCGGACATGGACGTCGAGACCGCGAAGAACATCCTGAGCGAGATCGCGCGCCTGGCCGAGAACGACCTCGCCGCGTCCTTCATCGACACCGACCGCAACCCGCCGGTGTTCGACCCCGAGACCAACACCGCCCCGGTCCCGGCCACGTTCAAGAAGAGCTACCAGGCGTACATGGATGCCGAGTGGTGGCGTCTGGGCATCCCGGAGTCGATCGGCGGCCAGGTCACCCCGAGCTCGCTGATCTGGGCCTTCGCGGAGCAGATCCTCGGCTCCAACCCGGCCATCTGGATGTACTCCTCCGGCCCGGCCTTCGCCGGCGTCGTCGCCGAGGAGGGCACCGAGGAGCAGCTCAAGGTCGCCAAGCGGATGACCGACCGCCTGTGGGGCTCCACCATGGTCCTGACCGAGCCGGACGCCGGCTCGGACGTGGGCGCCGGCCGCACCAAGGCGATCAAGCAGGAGGACGGCTCCTGGCACATCGAGGGTGTGAAGCGCTTCATCACCTCGGGCGAGCACGACATGTCCGAGAACATCATCCACCTGGTGCTGGCCCGCCCCGAGGGCGGCAAGCCGGGCACCAAGGGCCTGGGCCTGTTCATCGTCCCCAAGTTCGACTTCGACTGGGAGACCGGCGAGCTGGGCGAGCGCAACGGCGCCTACGCCACCAACGTCGAGCACAAGATGGGCCTCAAGGCCTCGAACACCTGCGAGATGACCTTCGGTGCCAAGCACCCGGCCAAGGGCTGGCTGCTGGGCGAGAAGGTCGACGGCATCCGCCAGATGTTCAAGATCATCGAGTTCGCCCGGATGATGGTCGGCACGAAGGCCATCGCCACCCTCTCCACCGGCTACCTGAACGCGCTGGAGTACGCCAAGGAGCGTGTGCAGGGCGCCGACATCTCGCAGTTCCTGGACAAGACCGCCCCGCGCGTCACCATCACCCACCACCCGGACGTCCGCCGCTCGCTGCTGACCCAGAAGGCGTACGCCGAGGGCATGCGCGCCCTGGTGCTCTACACCGCGTCCGTCCAGGACGACATGATGGCCGCCAAGCTGCGCGGCGAGCACGACGGTGCCGCCGAGCGCCTCAACGACCTGCTCCTGCCGATCGTCAAGGGCTACGGCTCGGAGAAGTCCTACGAGCAGCTCGCCCAGTCCCTGCAGACCTTCGGTGGCTCCGGCTACCTGCAGGAGTACCCGATCGAGCAGTACATTCGGGACGCCAAGATCGACACCCTCTACGAGGGCACCACGGCCATCCAGGGCCAGGACTTCTTCTTCCGCAAGATCGTCAAGGACGGCGGCCAGGCGCTCACCGCGCTGTCCGAGCAGATCCAGAAGTTCCTCGGCTCCGCCGAGGGCGGCGACGCCCTGGCCGCCGAGCGCGAGCTGCTCGCCAAGGCCGCCGGCGACCTGGAGGCCGTCGTCGGCAAGCTGCTCGCCGACCTCTCCTCGGTCGAGCAGGACGTCAAGAACATGTACAAGGTGGGCCTCAACACCACCCGCCTGCTGATGGTCTCCGGCGACGTCGTGGTCGGCTGGCTGCTGCTGCGCCAAGCCGCGGTGGCCCTGGCCAAGCTGGAGGCCGGCGCCTCCGAGAAGGACGTGCCGTTCTACCAGGGCAAGGTCGCGGCCGCCCGCTTCTTCGCCAAGAACATCCTGCCGACCGTCGCCTCGCAGCGGCTGATCGCCGAGGGCATCGACAACGAGATCATGGACCTGGCGGAGGGGGCGTTCTGACGCCGCCCGCACTGACTGCCTGACCCCACCCTCACACCGAAGGGCCCGGTTCCACGACCGGGCCCTTCGGTGTGCCGGGGGGCGGTCCCGCGGGACGGCCCCCCCGGGCGGTCCGACGGGGTGGTCCGACACTGCCCGACCGGGCACCGTCGGGCCGGTCCGACGGTGCCCCGACCGTGCCCGGACGGCGTCCGACGAGTGCCCGTCGGGCCGTCAGATCCCGTCAGTTCACGTTTCTGTCTGCGTTCTGCATCCGTTGGGATGCTCCGAGTGTCATGTCCGTGTACGGGCATATGCTCAAGGTGCGAAGCCGATTCCCATTCGGCCTCGGCCCTCCCTCGACCCAGGAGCAGCATGTCGACCGCCGCCCGCCAGGCCTTCTTCGACCGGACGCACACCGATGACCTGATCGCCTTCCTCGGCACCTCGCCATCGCCCTACCACGCGGTCGCGAGCGCGGCCGAGCGGCTGGAGAAAGCCGGTTTCCGGCAGGTACTGGAAACGGACGCCTGGGACGGGGTGGCCGGCGGCCGGTACGTCGTCCGCGGCGGCGCGCTGATCGCCTGGTACGTGCCGGCCGGTGCGGGCCCGGAGACGCCGTTCCGCGTGGTCGGCACCCATACCGACTCGCCCAATCTGAGGGTCAAGCCGATCCCCGACACGGGGACGGCCGGCTGGCGGCAGGTCGCGGTGGAGATCTACGGCGGCGTGCCGCTCAACACCTGGCTCGACCGGGACCTCGGCCTCTCCGGGCGGATCACCCTGCGCGACGGCAGCCGGCGGCTGGTCCAGCTGGACGAGCCGCTGCTGCGCGTGCCGCAGCTGGCGATCCACCTGGACCGCCAGGTCAACGAGGGCATGAAGCTCGACAAGCAGCGCCACCTGACGCCCATCTGGGGCCTCGGGCCGGTCGACGAGGGCGCGCTGATCGAGTACGTCGCCGAGCGCGCCGGGGTCGACCCGGCCGAGGTGAGCGGCTGGGACCTCATGACCCACGACGTCCAGCCCGCCTCGTACCTGGGCCGGGACCGCGAGCTGCTGGCCGGTCCGCGACTGGACAACCTGCTCTCCGTGCACGCCGCCACCGCCGCGCTCGCCGCCGTGGCCACCGCGGCCGAGACCGAGGGCGCGGCCCTGCCGTACATCCCGGTGCTGGCCGCCTTCGACCACGAGGAGACCGGCAGCGAGTCGGACACCGGCGCGCAGAGCCCGCTGCTCGGCAACGTCCTGGAGCGCAGCGTGTACGCGCGCGGCGGCGGCCTGGAGGACCGGGCCCGGGCGCTGGCCGGCACCGTGTGCCTGTCCTCGGACATGGGCCACGCCGTCCACCCGAACTACAGCGAGCGGCACGAGCCGGGCCACCACCCGATGCCGAACGCCGGGCCGATCCTCAAGGTCAACGTCAACAACCGGTACGCCACCGACGGCGTCGGCCGCGCGGTGTTCACCGCGGCCTGCGAGAAGGCCGGCGTGCCGTGGCAGACCTTCGTCTCCAACAACGCCATGCCCTGCGGGACGACGATCGGCCCGATCACCGCGGCCCGCCTCGGCATCCAGACCGTGGACTGCGGCATCGCCGCGCTGTCCATGCACTCGGCGCGCGAGCTGTGCGGCGCGGAGGACCCGTACCTGCTGGCGAGCGCGATCAAGGCGTTCCTGGAGGGCTGAGTCCCTCTCCCCGGCACACGGAAGGGCCCGGCGAGCACGCGCTCGCCGGGCCCTTCCGCGCAGGTCGTGGCGCGGGCTCCTACGTGTGGGTCACTCCATGCCCGCCAGCACCAGCGGCAGCCGGCTCGCGCCGTCGGCGGTGAGCCGCACCGGCACGCCCCAGTCCTGCTGCCCCAGTCCTGCTGGTGGACGTGGCAGGCCGGGTACTCGATCGCCGGATCGTCGTCGCAGGAGGCCGCCATCGCCGAGACGTGCAGCACGCCCTCGGTCACCTCGGCGGACAGCACCAGCTCGCGGGAGAGCGCGGAGTCCGCGCCCGCCCCGGAGACCAGCAGCTCGGGCGGGGTGGCGCTGACCAGCAGCCGGGTGGACGGGCCGTAGCGCTCGTCCAGCTTCTGGCCGGTCGGCGCCCGGAACACCACGTCCAGCCGCAGGGCGCCCGGCGCCACCTCGGTCGCGGCCCGCCGGGTGCGGTGGGCCACCGCCTCCACCCGGACCGCCTCCTCGGGCAGCCGCAGCCGGGTCAGCCGGTGCCGGGCGGACTCGACCACCACGATGTCCTGGTCCACCAGCACCGCGCCGGAGGGCTCGCGCAGATCGGTGGCCAGCGTGCTGACCTCGCCGCTCGCCGGGTCGTAGCGGCGCAGCGCGTGGTTGTAGGTGTCGCTGACGGCCACCGAGCCGTCCGGCAGCACGGTGACGCCCAGCGGGTGCTGGAGCAGCGCCTGCTCGGCCGCGCCGTCCCGGTGCCCGAAGTCGAACAGACCGGTGCCGACGGCGCTGTGCACCTCCTTGGTTTCACGTGAAACCCAGCGCAGCGAGGAGGTCTCGGAGTCCGCGACCCAGAGCCGCTCGCCGTCCGCCGACACCGCCAGGCCGGAGGGCTGGGCGAACCAGGCCTCGGCGGCGGGGCCGTCGACCAGGCCCTCGTTGGTGGTGCCGGCCGCGACGCCGACCGTGCCGGCGGCCGGGTCGTACGCCCACAGCTGGTGCACGCCGGCCATCGCGATCCAGACCCGGCCGTCGAACCAGGCGACGTCCCACGGCGAGGAGAGGTCGACCTCGCGGGCCGCGCCCTCGGTCGCCGAGCCCTGCCACCACTGCCGGCCGGTGCCGGCCAGCGTGGTCACCTCGCCGTCCGCGAGCCGGACGCCGCGCAGCGCGTGGTTGACGGTGTCGGCGACGATCACGTCGTACGCGGAGCCGGCCGGGAGCAGCGCGAGCCCCTGCGGCTCGCTGAACCGCGGGCTGGTGCCGTCCACCAGGCCGCGCACCCCGTCACCGATCCGGCGGACCACGGTCTCGCCGTCCGCCTCCAGCTCGACCAGCGAGTGGTGCCCGGAGTCGGCCACCAGGAAGTGGCCGTTCGGCAGCCGGACCGCCTTGCCCGGGAACTTGAGGTCCCCGGCGGTCGGCTCGGGCGCCACGTACGGGCCGTCGCCGCGCCGCAGCGTCCCCTTCGCCGCGTGCTCCGCCTCCAGCTCCTCGACCAGCCGGGCGATCGCGTGCGCGTGCCCCTCGCCGGCGTGCTGGGCGACCACGTACCCCTCGGGGTCGATCACCACCAGCGTCGGCCAGGCCCGCACCGCGTACTGCTTCCAGGTGACCAGCTCCGGGTCGTCCAGCACGGGGTGGTGCACCTCGTACCGCTCGACCGCGTCCACCACGGCCTGGTGGTCGGCCTCGTGCACGAACTTGGGGGAGTGCACGCCGACGATCACCACGGTGTCGCGGTGCTTCTCCTCCAGCTCCCGCAACTCGTCGAGGACGTGCAGACAGTTGATGCAGCAGAAGGTCCAGAAGTCCAGGACGGTGATCTTGCCCCGGAAGTCGGCGAGCGTGAGCTCCTTGCCGCCGGTGTTGAGCCAACCGCCTGCCCCGACCAGCTCGGGGGCGCGTACACGTGCACGGGATGCCATGAGCCAATCAAACAGCACCGCCTCGCTGCGCATTCCGGTGCGTCCGAGGATTCAGACGATGAGGTGCGGGAGGAAGCGGGCGCCCTGGTGGGTGATCGGGCTGTCGTCGGTCTCGCGGATGCCGAGGCCGGCGGCCTCGCCGTCGACGACCCAGGTGCCGAGCACCGGGCGGTTGCCGTCGAAGTCGGGCAGCGGGTGCAGCTGCTGGTAGCAGTGGCCCTCGGTGCCGTAGCGGTCCGGGTCGCCGGCCCAGTCGGCGAGCCGGGTCTCCCGGCCGCCCGGTTCGACGATCCGCACGCCCGCGCCCTCCCGGCCGAGCAGCGGCTTGGCGGCGTAGCCGGGACCGTCCGGGTCCGCGAGCTCGCGCGGGCCGTCCAGGTAGGCGGGCAGCAGGTTGGGGTGCCCCGGGTACAGCTCCCAGAGCACGGCCAGCAGCGCCTTGTTGGAGAGCAGCATCTTCCAGGCCGGCTCGATCCACAGCGTGGAGCCGGTGGAGCCGCCGAGGTCGATGACGTCCAGCAGCTGCTCGCCGAACTCGTCGGAGACCAGCCACTCCCACGGGTAGAGCTTGAACGCGGAACGGACGAAGCGGTGCTCGAGGTCGACGAAGCGGCCGGACAGGCCGTCCCAGCCGATGTCCTCCATGGCGATGCCGACCGTTTCGAGGCCCGCCTGCTCGGCGCACTCCTGGAGGTAGAGGGTGGTCATCCAGTCCTCGCCCTCGGTGTCGCCGCGCGAGTGCGCGAAGTGCACCGGACCGGACGGCAGCAGGTGCTTCTGCCGGGCCCAGGCGGCCACCAGCCGCTCGTGCAGCGAGTTCCACTGGTCGGCGTGCGGGAACCGCTCCTCCATCCAGAACCACTGCGGACCGGCGGCCTCGATCAGCGAGGTCGGGGTGTCGGCGTTGTACTCGAACAGCTTCGCCGGGCCGGTGCCGTCGTACGCGAGGTCGAACCGCCCGTAGAGGGAGGGCTGCTCGTCGCGGCGGTGCCAGGACTCGGTGACGGCGGCGACCAGCTGGGGGTCGGTGATGCCGTACTCGGCGAACCGGCCGGTGCGCACCACGTGGCCGGCGGCGGCCAGCGACATTTCGTGCAGCTCCTCGACCACCTCCTCCAGCGCCTCCACCTCGGGCAGCGAGAACTCGTAGTACGCGGACTCGTCCCAGTAGGCGTGCGGGCCGCCCTGGTTGCACGGGTCCGAGCACATCGCGTAGATCAGGCCCTGGCCCTCGACGGTCGTCAGCCAGTCCGGGCGGGGTTCGACGGTACGGCGGCGCACGGCGGATCAGCCCCCGCCGGAGCCGCTGGAGCCGGCCGGGCAGCCGAAGCCGCCGCGCTTGGTGGCGGCCTTGTCGAAGGTGCCGCCGACGGCGTTGGTGGCGCCGGAGCCGCAGTAGTACCAGCGGCCGGCGGTGGCTCCGGCGGCCTTGCCGCCGGAGCAGGAGTGGCTGTCGAGGACCTTGAGGGTGGTCGGGTCGACGCAGCGGCTCGGCGGGTTGCCGCCGGAGGAGGACGAGCAGCCGGAGAGCGCGAGCGCGAGGGTGCCGACCATGCCCAGGGCGACGACCCCGGACCGGCGGCGGGTGCCGGGGGCCGGCGCGCCGGACCCGGGGGAGCCTGCGGTGTTCGGTCGCAGGGTCTCCGGTCGCACGGCGTCCGGTCTCGGGGCGGGGCGGTCGGGCGGCGGCTGCGTCATGGCGTCAGATGGTACGCGTGGGCCGGAATGGTACGGGAGGGCCCCCGGTTCCCCGGCCGGATCCGGCCCCGATGCGTTATCTTTTGCCGATCCTTGACCGCGGGACCGGGCCCCACGCGGGCGTCCCGTCCCCACGAGGAGAGCGACCTGCGAAACGGACCCGGGGGGCTGGACAACCCATGAACGACATCCTGCACGGACTCGGCGCGGCGGCGGTCTTCGGCGGCGTCGGCGTCGTCCTGCTGCTGCTCGGCATCCTGCTGGTGGACGCCCTCACGCCGGGGCGGCTGGGCCACCAGATCTGGGTGGAGCGCAACCGCAACGCCGCCGTGCTGCTCAGCTCGGCGCTGCTGGGCATCGGCGGCATCGTCTTCACCGCGATCCTCTACACCTACGAGGACTTCGGGAAGGGCCTGGTCTCCACCGGCTGCTTCGGGGTGCTCGGCCTGGTGCTGATGGCCGTCGCGTTCTGGGTGGTGGACGTGCTGACGCCGGGCAAGCTGGGCGCGATCCTGGTCGACCCGGAGCCGCACCCGGCGGTCTGGGTGACCGCCAGCTGCAACCTCGCGGTGGCGGCGATCGTGTCGGCCTCGATCGCCTGACCGTCCGCGGGGCCGGATGCCTCGGCGGGGCCGGGCGTCTCCGCCGCTCCGTCCAGCACGTGCCGCCTGCCCCAGGCGCCCAGCGGGGCCAGCGCCTCGTTGAGCCGCCGCCCGGCCGCCGTGAGGGAGTACTCGACCCGCGGCGGCACCTCGTCGTACGAGGCGCGGTGCACGATGCCGTCCGCCTCCAGCTCGCGCAGATGGGCGGCGAGCACCTTCTCGGTGATCCCGGGGACGTGGCGGCGCAGCGCGCCGAAGCGCAGGCTCGGCCGCTCGCCGAGGGCCCAGAGGATCAGCACCTTCCACTTGCCGCCGATCACGTCCATCGCGGCATCGATCCCGCACACGTGCGCGCCTGGCCTCGCTCTGGTCGCCATGTCCTGCCCCCGCCCCTCCGCCGACCTGCTCGCTCACCTCAGGGTAACCACCCACTCCGAAGTGCGTACTTGAGCACTTCCGGGCGTGCGACGAGCCTGGTCGGCATGACGACGAACGACACCGACACCCGTCCCGGAAGCACCGCTCCCGCCCCGCTCACCCCGCTCACCCTGCTCGGCCTCGGCGCGATGGGCACCGCGCTGGCCGGCGCCTGGCTGTCCGCCGGGCACCCGCTCACGGTCTGGAACCGCACCGCCGCCCGCGCCGAACCGCTCGCCGCGAAGGGCGCCGTCCTCGCCGCGACCCCGGCCGCGGCGGTCGCCGCCAACCGGCTGGTGGTGGTCTGCCTGCTGGACGACGAGTCGGTCGGGGAGGCCCTGGCCGGGGCCGACCTGACCGGCAAGGACATCGTCAACCTGGTGACCGGCACCCCCGGTACGGCCCGCGCCCGGGCCGCCTGGGCGGCCGCCCGAGGTGCCCGCTACCTGGACGGCGGCATCATGGCCGTCCCGCCGATGATCGGAGTCCCGCAGGCCGGTCCGTACGTCTTCTACAGCGGCTCGCGGGAGCTGTTCGAGGAGCACCGGGAGGCCCTCGCCGTCCCGGCCGGCACCCGGTACGTCGGCGAGGACGCCGGCTTCGCCGCGCTGCACGACGTGGCACTGCTGAGCGCGATGTACGGGATGTTCGCGGGGGTCGCGCACGCCTTCGCGCTGGTGCGGGAGGAGGCCGTCGACCCGGGCGCGCTGGCGCCGCTGCTCTCCTCCTGGCTCACCGCGATGACCGGCTCGGTCGCGACCACGGCGCGGCAGTTGGCGACGGGGGACTACACCGAGGGGGTCGTCTCCAATCTGGCCATGCAGGTCGCCGGTGTGCCGACCTTCCTGAGCACCGCCGAGGAGCAGGGCGTGAGCGCCGAACTGCTCACGCCCTACTTCGACCTGATGCGGCGCCGCCTGGTGGCCGACGCCCGCAACGGGGCCGAGGACCTCACCGGCGTGGTCGACCTGCTGCGCGGGTGACCGAGGC
>NZ_JZWY01000366.1:0-13573 GCF_000966955.1 Streptomyces sp. NRRL S-495 | reverse complement strand
CCTCCGGCCTCCGGCGGAGGGCCGGTTCGGTGAGCGCGCGGGGCTGCCAGACCCCGTCCGGGTGGTAGACGTTGGTGCCGGGCGGGACGATCGCGTCGATCCGGTCCAGGGTGGCGTCGTCGAGGACGAGGTCGGCCCCCTTGAGGGCCGCGTCCAGCTGGGCCCGGGTGCGCGGGCCGATGATCACCGAGGTCACCGCCGGGTGCGCGAGCGGGAAGGCCAGGGCGAGTTCGGGCAGGGTGCGGCCGAGGCCCTCGGCGACGGCGGTCAGCTCCTCGACGGCGTCCAGCTTGGCCTGGTTCACCGGCAGCGCCGGGTCGAACCTGGCCGGCATCAGGGCGGCGCGACCGGTGGCCATGTCGATCGGCCGGTCCTTGCGGTAGCGGCCGGTGAGGAAGCCGGAGGCGAGCGGCGACCAGGTCAGCGCGCCCATGCCGAGCCGCCGCACGGTCGGCAGGACGTCCCGCTCGATGCCGCGCGCGAGCAGCGAGTACGGCGGCTGCTCGGTCCGGAACCTCGGCAGACCGCGCCGCTCCGCGACGTGGTGGGCCTCGACGAGCTCCTCGGCGGGGAAGGTCGAGCAGCCGAAGGCGAGGATCTTGCCGGCCCGCACCAGGTCGCCGAGCACGGCGAGGGTCTCCTCGATGTCCGTGCCGGGGTCCGGCCGGTGCACTTGGTAGAGGTCGATCCGGTCGGTGCGCAGCCGCCGCAGACTCTCCTCGACCTCGCGGACGATCCACCGGCGGGAGTTGCCGCTCCGGTTGCGGCCCTCGCCCATCGGGAAGTGCACCTTGGTGGCGAGCACGACCTCGTCGCGGTCGCCGCGGGCCTGCAGCGCCTTGCCGACGATCTCCTCGGACTCGCCCTTCGAGTACATGTCGGCGGTGTCGACGAAGTTGATGCCCGCATCGAGCGCGGCGTGGATGATCCCGGCGCAGTCGTCGTGGTCGGGGTTGCCGATGGCGCCGAACATCATGGTGCCGAGGCAGTAGGTACTGACCTCGATGCCGGTGCCGCCGAGGACGCGGTAGCGCATGGTGGTTCCTCCTGGTTCAGCGGTCGCGGTCGCGGGGGGTCCGCGCCGAGGTCCGGGGTGCCGAGTCGGCCGTGCCGACCTTAGGAGTTGGAGTGCGCTCGAACGCAAGGGGCGCTTCACTCCGCAGGGCAGGCGGTGTTGCTGAAACAGCAACGAAAGTTGCCTCCCCGACGGTGGTCGGCGCAGCCTGGCGGTGGAGGTGATCGCGATGAGCGACACACACAGCGACGTGCGCGTCCGGGCCGCCGAGGGCAGCTACGACGTGGTGGTGGTCGGCGGTGGCGCCGCCGGGCTGAGCGCGGCCCTGGTCCTGGCCCGGGCCTGCCGCCGGGTGGCCGTGGTCGACGCGGGGCAGCCGCGCAACGCCCCGGCCGCCCACATGCGGGGCTTCCTCTCCCGGGACGGCACGGCCCCGGCGGTGCTGCTGGCGGCGGGCCGGGCCGAGCTGAGGGGCTACGGGGTGGATCTGCTCGACGGTCGGGTGGACCGGATCGTGCCGGTGCCGGACGCCGGTGCCCCCGCCTTCGACGTCCAACTGGCCGGCGGCCAGGCCCTGCGGGCCCGCCGGGTGGTGGTCGCCACCGGTCTGCGCGACGGGCTCCCCGACCCGCCCGGCCTGGCCGCACGCTGGGGCCGCGACGTCCTGCACTGCCCCTACTGCCACGGCTACGAGGTCCGCGACCGGCCGCTCGGCGTGCTCGGCACCGCCCCGGGCGCGGTCGGGCAGGTGCTGCTGCTCCGCCAGTGGTCGGCGGACGTGGTCCTCCTCGCGCACACCCTGGACCTCTCCGCGGACGACCGGGCCCGGCTCGGCGCCCGGGGCGTCCGGGTCGTCGAGGGCGAGGTCGTGCGGATGGTCGTCGTGGACGACCGGCTGCGCGGCGTCGAACTGGTGGACGGCTCGGCCGTGCCGCGCGAGGCGCTGTTCCTCTTCCCGCACCTGGTGCCCCGGGACGCCCCGCTGTTCGGCCTGGACTGCGACCGGGACGCGCAGGGCTGGGTCTGCACCGACCGGGCGGGCCGCACCAGCGTGCCCGGGGTGTGGGCGGTGGGCAATGTCGCCGACCCGCGCGCCCAGGTGATCACCGCCGCCGGGGCCGGGGCCGCGGCCGCGTTCGCGCTCAACCACGACCTGGTGGACGAGGACACCGAGCGTGCGCTCGCCGCCGTCACCGCTCCGCTCACCACCGCTGTCCCCACCGCCGCACCGGCGCGGTGACCACCCACCTCGAAGGAACGGAGTACCCGATGACCGGGCACACCCACCAGCACGGCCAGCAGCACGGGCACCAGAACGCTCACCAGCACGGCCACGACCACGGCCACCAGCACGGCCACGACGGCGACTTCGACTGGGACGCCCTCGCCGTCCACCTGGAGCGCGAGGCCGAGCTCCAGTCCCCGGCCGTCACCGAGGCCGCGCACTGGCTGCGCGGACTGCTGGACGGCACCACCGTCCGGCGGGTGCTCGACGTGGGCAGCGGTCCCGGAGTGATCGCCGGACTGCTCGCGGACGCCTTCCCGGCGGCCGAGGTGGTGGCGGTCGACCAGTCGGCCGCCCTGCTGGAGCGGGCCCGGATCCGTTCGGTCGGGCGCCTCGGCACCCGACAGGCCGACCTGCCGGGCGACTTCGGCACCCTGGGCAGCGCCGAGCTGATCTGGTCCGGCAACGCGATCCACCATCTCGGCGACCAGCAGGCCGCGTTGACCGCCCTGGCCGGGACGCTGCGCCCCGGCGGCCTGCTGGCCGTCGCCGAGCGCGGCCTGCCCGCCCGCTACCTCCCGCGCGACCTCGGTCTCGGCCGTCCCGGTCTCCAGGCCCGGCTGGACGCGGCGCACGAGGAGGTGTTCGCGCAGATGCGCGAGGCCACGCCCGGCGCGGTCGCGGTGGTGGAGGACTGGCCGGCCATGCTGGCCGGGGCCGGGCTCGTGCCGAGCGGCAGCCGGACCTTCCTGGTCGACCGTCCGGCCCCGCTGGACACCGCGGCCCGCGAGTTCCTGCACGTTCAGCTCTCCCGCCGGCGCGAGCAGTTGGACACCCGGCTGGAGGCGGACGACCGGGCGGTCCTGGACGCGCTGCTGGACCGGGAGGCGCCCACCGGCATCCTGGCCCGGCCGGACGCCTTCTACCTCACCGCGATCACCGTCCACACCGCCCGGGCGGCCGCCGAGCAGTAGGGCGCGTCGGGGCCACCGGTGGACACCGGCAGGGGCTCACCGGTCGGGCTTGCGGTGCCGTCCGGTGCCCTTCCGCAGCAGCGGCACCGGAGTGTCCGCCTGCGGGAACACCGGCCCAGGCGCAGACTCCGGCCCTGGCACGGACTCCGGCCCCGGCGCCTCCTCCGACCCGGGGCGGACGATCAACGGGTAGGCCTCGGCGTAGTTCTCGGCCACCGCGACCGGCTGCCAGGCATGGCCGTCCCACTCGACCACGAGGCGCGGCACGTCCTGGAAGAGGTGCGCCGCACGCCGGGGGCCGGGGGCGAGGGTGAACGCGTCCCTGGTCCCCGGCGCCCGGCGGCGGCGCGCCCGCTCGGCGTACCACTCGGCCAGTGGCTGGTCGGCCGGTGGCCCCTCCTCGGCGTCCATCGTCCGCGCCTCCCTCGGGAATCGGTCGGGGACGGCCAGTCTTGCCGATCCGTCCCCGGCCGGGCGATTCCACGATCGGGTGAAAACGCCCCGGGTGACGGTGGCTCAGAGTCCGGAGGAGAGCTTGAGGGTGACCGCGCCGGCGATGATCGCGGCGAAGGAGACCAGCTTGGGCAGGGTGATCCGCTCCTTGAAGACCAGCGCGCCGAACAGCACCGTGCCGATCGAGCCGAGCCCCGTCCAGATCGTGTAGCCGACGCTCACGTCCAGGGTGCGCAGGGCGAGGCTCAGGGTGTAGATGCCGCCCGCGGCGGCGGTCAGGGTGAGTACGGAGGGCCAGAGGCGGGTGAAGCCCTTGGTGGCGTTGGTGCCGAGGGCGAAGACGATCTCGAAGACGACGGCGACTGCCAGATAGGCCCAGGCCATGACGGTTCAACTCCTTGATGGGGATGCCGGTGCGGAGGGTCGGTCGGGATTCAGGCGGCGGCGGACGCGGAGGCGGGCCCGGCGGTCGGCGCGGAGGCGCCGCGGCTGCTCAGTCGGTCCGCGAGCTTGAGGCCGAGCACCCCGCCGATGATGAGGACGAAGGCGAGCGCCTTCCCGGCGTTCATCTCCTCGTCGAAGATCAGCGTGCCGAGGACGACCGTGCCGACCGAGCCGATGCCGGTCCACACGGTGTAGCCGACACCGACGTCGAGGGTGCGCAGCGCGAGGCTGAGGAAGAAGATCCCGCCGGCGGCCGCGGCGGCCGTCAGCAGGGACGGGCCCAGTTCGGTGAAGCCGTGGGTGGCGTTGGTGGCGAGGGCGAAGACGACCTCGAAGACGGCGGCGACGAGCAGGTGGATCCAGGCCATGGGACGAGCCCCCCGAATAGTTGTTGCATGTATGTGCAAACACTTTCTGCTGGGCAAGAGCATGCATGTACAAGTAAGCTGTGTCAACCACCCAGCCCGGCAAGGGAGGAACCCCCGTGCCCACCACCCCCGACGCCATCCCGTCCGAGGCCGCCCCGCCCGAGGCCCTGTCCGACACCCCCGACGGCGCGGCCGACGCCCGGATGTGGAACCGGCTCACCGCGCTGCACGCCCAGGTCGAGGGCCGGCTCGCCACCGTCCTGCAACGGCGGCACGGCCTCGGGCTCTCCGAGTACCGCGCCCTCGGCCTGCTCGCCGAGGCGCCCAAGTCCGAGCTGCGGATGCAGGAGCTCGCCACCGGCCTCGGCCTCAACCAGAGCTCCGTGACCCGGCTGGTCGCCCGCCTCGCCGCCGCCGAGTTCACCTACCGGGACCTCTGCCCGGACGACAAGCGCGGCGTCTACACCGTGCTCACCGACGCCGGCCGCACCCGCCACCGGGAGGCCCGCGCCACCTACGAGGAGGCCCTCACCGGCGCCCTCGACGAGGCCGCCGCCGACGCCCCCGAGCTGGCCCCACTGCTCGGCGCCGCGCGCGGCGCCCTGGGCTGAACCCGCCCCGGCGGCCGCAGTCTCGTCCGCCCTCGCCGCCCCGGAAACGCGGCTCGGCCGCCTCCCCCGCGAACGGGAGGGACGGCCGAGCGGTCGTGCCCTGCGCTGCTGCTCCGCGCCTACTCGCCGCCGCCGAAGCGGGCGGACCAGGCGGCCAGGTCCTCGTCCGTGATCTTCGCGAACAGCACCGGCGGCACGGTGAACGGCGTCCCCGCCGGCACCGCGTCCAGCGCCCGGGCCCCGGCCGCGTCCACCCAGTCGAGGGCGCGCGCCGGAGCGTCGGCCGGCAGCGCTAACGCCTCGCGCATCGCCTGCGCCGCCGTCGGGATGAACGGCTCGGAGACCACCGCGTACAGGTGGATCAGGTTCATCGCCGTGCGCAGCGTCAGCGCCGCCGCCTCCGGGTCGGTCTTCACCTGGAGCCAGGGCGCCTTCTCGTCCAGGTAGGCGTTGCCCGCGCTCCACAGCGCGCGCAGACTCTGCGTCGCCTTGCGGAAGTTGAGCGCCTCCAGCTGGGTCTCGTAGTCGGCCAGCAGCTCCGCGATCTGCGCGCCCAGCCGCTCCTCGGCCTCGCCCGCGGCGTGCCCGGCGGGCACCTCGTCGCCGAACCGCTTGCGGCTGAACGACAGCACCCGGTTGACGAAGTTGCCGAGGGTGTCGGCGAGGTCCTTGTTGACCACGGAGGCGAAGAGGTCCCAGGTGAAGCTGGAGTCGTCCGACTCGGGCGCGTGTGCCATCAGGAAGTAGCGCCAGTAGTCGGCCGGCAGCAGCTCCAGCGCGACGTCGGTGAAGATGCCCCGCTTCTGGCTGGTGGAGAACTTCCCGCCGTAGTACGTCAGCCAGTTGAAGGCCTTGACGTAGTCGACCTTCTTCCACGGCCGGCGCGAGCCGAGGATCGTCGCCGGGAACATCACGGTGTGGAAGGGGACGTTGTCCTTGGCCATGAACTCGGTGTAGCGGACGGTCTCGTCGGCCTCGTACCACCAGGACTTCCAGTCCCGCAGCTCGCCGGCCGGAGCCGCGTCCGACCACTCCTTGGTCGCGCCGATGTACTCGATCGGGGCGTCGAACCAGACGTAGAAGACCTTGTCCGAGGCCGCCAGCTCCGGCCACACATCGGCCGGCACCGGCACGCCCCACTCCAGGTCGCGGGTGATCGCCCGGTCCTGGAGGCCCTCGGTCAGCCACTTGCGGGCGATCGAGGAGGCGAGCACCGGCCACTCGTCGGCGTGCGCGGCGACCCAGTCCTCCACCTGTCCGGTCAGCTTCGACTGGAGCAGGAACAGGTGCGTGGTCTCCCGCACCTCCAGGTCGGCGCTGCCGCTGATCGCCGAGCGCGGCTCCAGCAGGTCGGTCGGGTCGAGCACCCGGGTGCAGTTCTCGCACTGGTCGCCGCGCGCCTTGTCGTAGCCGCAGTGCGGGCAGGTGCCGACGATGTAGCGGTCCGGCAGGAAGCGGCCGTCGGTGTTGGAGTACACCTGGCGGATCGCCCGCTCCTCGATGAAGCCGTTGGCGTGCAGCTCGCGCGCGATCTCCTGGGTGATCTCCCGGTTCTGCGGCGAGGAGCTGCGGCCGAAGTAGTCGAACGACAGTCGGAAGCCGTCGTACACGGCCTTCTGCTGCTCGTGCGCCCGCGCGCAGAACTCGGCCACCGGCAGCCCGGCCTCCTGCGCGGCCAGTTCGGCCGGCGTGCCGTGCTCGTCGGTCGCGCAGATGTAGAGGACCTCGTGCCCGCGCCGGCGCAGGTACCGCGAGTAGACGTCCGCAGGCAGCATGGACCCGACCATGTTGCCCAGGTGCTTGATCCCGTTGATGTACGGAAGGGCGCTGGTGATCAGGTGCCGAGCCATCCTCGGATGCTCCGATTTCTCCCGCACGCACCCCTGTCCCGGAGTGCCGTGACAGGCGCAGGCTCTGGGACGGCAACGGGAACCGGGCACAGTCGCCGACTCCCGGTCGGCCGGCCAGAGCGACGTTCCACTGTGGGCTGCGCAATCCTATCCAAGCCACCCCCGTCCCTTCGCTCCCATTTCCCCGGGGCCCCCAAGCTCCCCGCCCGCACAGGAAGTCGGCCCGCCCGACTTCCTGTGCGACCGACAACCACCAGGGAACGGTGGGCACCGGCCTACCGATGCTCGACGGCGAACCGTTCCAGAGCGGGGAAGGTGCCGGTGTCGATCGTGCCGGTCGACTTGTACTGATCGAGTCCCATCGTGAAGAGGGCGCGCCGGTACTGCCACTTGAGGTGCTTGTCCTGCCGGGTGGGGTCGGTGGGCCGCATCAGGGCGAGGAAGAAGAAGCATTTGGCGAGCAGGAAGTCGCCGAGGTGTTCGCTCACCCGCTGCCCGATCAGTGACATCGTGGTCTCGTCGAGCGCGGCGGTGTAGGCGGCGCGCTGCTCCGGGGTGATGCCGTAGCCCTTGCCTCCGCCCTTGAATGCCACGATGTCGAGCGCGGGGTAGACGTCGTAGCCCAGCGGGACCGGCCCGTGGTGCTGCCAGTCGATGACCCCGGCTCGCAGGATGTTGGGCAGGCCGTAGTCGAGATGTCCGTGCACCATTGGGAGCCGTGCCAGCCGGTCGAGCGCATGTTTGACCGCCTCGTGGACGCGCGGGGTGTCGAAGTCCGGGTTCTCCTCGAAGACCTCGGCCGCGAAAGCCGCCTTCTCGAACCACGGCATGGCGGGGAGGGGGTGCCGCACCTGGGCCTGCAGGAGCTTCGACGCCACGGCAGCAGCCGTACTGATGACGTGGTGGCCGACCTGCCCGTCCCGCCCGGCGTCGGCCAGCGCCTCCTCGTGCAGTGAGGTGTCACCGATGGCGCGCTCGACGACGAAGTAGCGCCCGTCCTCCGAGCCACTGTCGACGATCTCCGGCACCGGGTAGCCCAGGCCGGCGGCCAACTGCTGGAACTCGGCCTCCGCCCGGAGGTCATCGCCACCGGTCCGCTTGTAGAACAGGCCGTCGGCGGACCGCCACACCGCGCCTGCGGTGGCGGTTCGGTGCTTCACGAACTTCCAGTCACTCATTCGGCCGTCCTTCCGGGCAGGGCCTGGACAGCACAAGGCCCGATCATTCCTGTGCAGGACTGAAAGCTCCGTTGCCCCCTCGCGGCTCGCGAGGGGGCAACGGGAGGAGGGGGGTTGCTAGGCGACGAAGTGGTCGAACTCGCCGGCCTTCACGCCGAGGACGAAGGCGGCCCACTTGCGGGGGGTGGTGCGGACGATGATGGCGTCGTTCTTGGGGTCGCGGAGTTCGACCATGCCGTTGACGGTGCGGATTTCGAGGGCGTCCTCGCCCTCGCCGCCGGGGGCGGCCTTCTGCCAGGTGGTGTCCATGGGGGTCGGGCTCCTTCGGGGTCGGCCGGTGGGATCAGGCGTGGGTGAAGTGGTCGAACTCGCCGCGCTTGACGCCTTCGAGCCAGAGCGCGAACTTCGTGGGGGTGGTGACGACGATCGATTCGGGGGCGTCGGACTCGCGGATCTCGACGAGCCCTTCGGCGTTGGTGGACACCTCTACCGAGTTCCCGCCGTCCTGCGAGCTGCTGGTCGACTTCTGCCAGTTGCGCGGCATGACTACCTTTCCAATTCCAGTCCGTGCTTGATGTGTTGGATCACTCCCCAGGAATCCCGTTCGGAGTTCGGGAGCGCGGACGTGCCCGCGCTCCCGGGTCCCAGTGCGAGTCGGCTGAGAGCGTCGAAGCGGCCTCGGAACGTGTTGACCGTCTCGGGGTGGGCGTAGGAGATCGGAACTCCTGGCGTGTCGATGACCACGGTCGAGAGGGCGCGCGAGGCCGGTTCGGTGAGGAGGAAGGGGCCGCTGTACGGCGGCGTCGCCCTGACACTGAACGGGAAGACCTGGACCGTGACGTTGGGCTTCTCCGCCACGGCCAGCAGGTGGGCCAACTGGTTTCGCATGACGTGGCGCCCGGCGAACGCCATCAGTAGCGCGGCCTCATGGACCACGAAGTGGAACGTGGTCGAGGTGTCGAGGATCTGTTGGCGTTCGAGGCGGAAGCGGACCGTGTCGGCGATCTCTTCGGGCGAGAGCGGAGTCTCGCCGGTCCCGAACAGCTGGCGCATGTAGTCCTCGGTCTGGAGCATGCCCGGGACGAGGAAGGTCTCGTAGTTGAGGTAGGCCGTCGTGGCCCAGTGCTCGAGCTCGGCCAGGTCGAGGGCGAAGTCGGGGACCTTCCGCTTGTGACGGCTCCACCAGCCCTTGCCGTCGCTGGCTCCGATGGCGGCGAGTGTGCGGAGAAATACTTCATCCGTGCAGCCGTAGAAGGATGCCAGCGATCGCAGCCGTTCCTCGTCGAGACCGGTGCGGGCAGCTTCGATGTGGTTCAGCTGGGGACCACGAATACCGATGTGGGCTGCCGCGACCTGGACCGGCACATCGGCGTCCAGTCGGAGTCGGCGGATCTCGGTGCCGTACCGTCGCTGCCGCTCGCTGATGTGCGCTCGCAGAGCCAAAGTCCATCCCTTCCTGTGGCATCGGCAGTGTTGCGCGCAGGAGCGGGTCCGCGCCAGCCGCTGAGGGCAGATCCGCAGGATCACCCATTCGAGTGGTTGCACTAATGAAGGCCTGAGCCTACCTTGAGTAGTGCACCGCTCACTGATGGTTGATCAGTTTCCCTCAACTGGACTGGAGACAGTCGATGTTGCTTCCACTCCTGCGCCCCCTCGACGCCGACCCCGACCGCGAGTTTCGGGTCGACCTCTTCCCGCCCGCGAGCCTCCAAACGGTGGGCGTGGTGCGGCGGCTGCTGCGCGATCTGCTGGTCACGGCTGGCGCCGATCCCGACGGGCCGTGCGTGATCCTCTCCGAACTCCTCGCGAACGCCCTGCTCCACGGCGCCGGAGCACCCACCGTCTCCCTCGAACTCCGGTGCGGGCGCCTCTACATCGCCGTCGCCGACGGATCGACCGCCGCGCCCGTCAGACCCGAGCCGGATGTGGCTCGAACGTGCGGGCGGGGGCTTGACCTCGTCGCCGCTTTGGCCGATGACTGGGGTGTGGAACTCATCGGGGTGTGCGGCAAGGCGGTCTGGGCCGTGGCGGCGGTCGATCGCTGATGGCCGTGGTGTTGCTGACGGGCCTGTTGGTCTCGGTGGTCTTCGTCGGGGTGGTGGCGCAGATCATCGCGACCCGTCAGCCGAGGGAACGACGCTCCGGCGGAGCGGACTTGGCGCCGCAGAAGGACAAGTAGCGCTCAGCCGGCGGCGAGCCGCTGCTCCAGCCGACCCCGCGCGGCCGGCCACTCCTCGCGCAGCATCGAGAAGTACGCGGTGTCCCGCCACACGCCGGTGGAGCGCCGCTTCTCGCGCCGGTGGACGCCCTCGAACTGTGCGCCCAGCCGCTGGATCGCGTTGCGCGAGCGGTCGTTGAGCGCGTCGGTCTTCCAGAACACCCGGCCCATGCCCAGGTCGTCGAAGGCGTGCGCGAGCAGCAGCAGCTTCGACTCGGTGTTGACGGCGGTGCGCCACACGGACCGCGCGTACCAGGTGCCGCCGATCTCGACGAGCTCGTCCTCCGCGTGGAACGCGTAGTAGCCGGTGATGCCGACGGCCCGCCCGCTCGCGAGCTCGATCACGGCGAACTTCACGGCCTCCCCGGCCGCGACCTCGCCGAGGCGGATGTCCAGCATCGCGCCCAACTCCTCCTCCGACGTGGGCGCGCTGAACGGGACCCAGCGCCACACCTCGGGGTCCGGGCCGACGGCGGCCCACAGGTCGGACAGGTGGCGCCGCTCCAGCGGCTCCAGTCGGACGTGGCGGCCGGTGAGGGTGGTGGGGGCGGGAAGCTTCGCGGTCATGATCGAAAGGTAGCCCGTGACTGCACTAGATGCAATGGATATCTGCCTTAGTGCAAAGCTGGAAGGGCAAGAGCAGGGCCCCGCGGGAGAACCCGCGGGGCCCTGCTCAGGAAGCCGTGAGGCCCAGCCGTGAGGCCTAGACGAACGAGTTGATCTGGATCGTCTCGTACCGGCCCGGGCCGACGCCGATGGCGGAGATCGGGGCGCCCGACATCTCCTCCAGCGCCTTCACGTACGCCTGGGCGTTCTTCGGCAGCTCGGCGAAGGTCTTCGCCCCGCTGATGTCCTCGGTCCAGCCCGGCAGCGTCTCGTAGATCGGCTTGGCGTGGTGGAAGTCCGACTGGTTGTACGGCAGCTCCTCGACCCGGCGGCCGTCGATCTCGTACGCGACGCAGACCGGGATCTGCTCCCAGCCGGTCAGCACGTCCAGCTTGGTGAGGAAGAAGTCGGTGAGGCCGTTGACCCGGGTCGCGTAGCGGGCGATCACCGCGTCGAACCAGCCGCAGCGGCGGTCACGGCCGGTGGTGACACCGCGCTCGCCACCGATCCGGCGCAGCGCCTCGCCGTCCGCGTCGAGCAGCTCGGTCGGGAACGGGCCGGAGCCGACGCGGGTGGTGTAGGCCTTGAGGATGCCGATGACCCGGTCGATCTTGGTGGGACCGATGCCGGAACCGGTGCAGGCGCCGCCCGAGGTCGGGTTGCTGGAGGTGACGAACGGGTACGTGCCGTGGTCGACGTCCAGCAGGGTGCCCTGGCCGCCCTCCAGCAGGACGACCTTGCCGGCCTTCAGCGCCTCGTCCAGGACCAGGGTGGTGTCGGCCAGGAACGGCTTGATCTTGTCCGCGTAGCCCAGGTACTCCTCCAGCACCAGGTCGGCGGGGATCGCGCGGCGGTTGTAGAGCTTGACCAGGAGCTGGTTCTTGTCGTGCAGCGCCGCTTCGATCTTCTGCTGGAGGATCGACTCGTCGAAGAGGTCCTGCACCCGGATGCCGACGCGGTTGATCTTGTCCGCGTAGGTCGGGCCGATGCCGCGGCCGGTGGTGCCGATCCGGCGCTTGCCGAGGAAGCGCTCGGTGACCTTGTCCAGGGTGCGGTGGTACGGCGTGATCAGGTGGGCGTTGCCCGAGATCAGCAGCTTGGAGGTGTCGATGCCGCGCTCGTTGAGCCCGCTGAGCTCGGAGAGCAGCACGCCCGGGTCGATCACGACGCCGTTGCCGATGACCGGCGTCACGTTCGGGCTGAGGATGCCGGAAGGCAGGAGGTGCAGCGCGTACTTCTGGTCGCCGATGACCACCGTGTGACCGGCGTTGTTGCCGCCCTGGTAGCGAACGACGTAGTCGACGGAGCCGCCGAGGAGGTCGGTCGCCTTCCCCTTGCCCTCGTCTCCCCACTGAGCGCCAACGAGCACGAGTGCCGGCACAGGCGTACACCCCTTCCGGTTGGGGCATCCTGCGTAGGCCGCAGTCTGCCCCGAGATAGACGAAGCCCCTGGCGCAATAGCGCAAGGGGCTCTTGCACCGAGAGATTACCTGAGGAAGGACCGGTTGTGTCGTCCCTGTCCACGCCCGCAACCGGCGGCCCGGAGCCGCTTCTCCTGCTCCTCGACCCGGCGGCCCGGCAGTCCGACGGGGAGTCGGTGCGGATCGCGAAGGACGTTCTCTCCGGTGGGACGGACGTCAAGGTGGCCTGTCCGGAGACGCCTTCCGAGCTCGATCGGGTGCTTTCGCACCGAGGTCGGAGGCGACCGGTGGTGATCGGTTCCGACCTCGCGCTGCAACGGGTGCTCCAGGCGCTGTACCGCCAACGTGAGCTGGGCGCCGACCCGGTGGGCCTGGTGCCGGTCGGCCGGCCGGAGGAGCTGGCGGCGGCCCGGGCGCTCGGGGTGCCGGGCGCGCCGGTCGCGGCGGCGCGCGCGGTGCTGACCGGGGCGGCCCGGAAGCTGGACCTGCTGGTGGACGACGGTGGCGGGGTGGCGCTCGGCGGGGTGCGGATCTCGGGCGGCGGGGCACGGCGTCCGGTGGGGCGTCCGGGCGGATGGCGTTCGCTATGGGCGAAACTGGCTGCGGCCGAGCAGGCGACCGCACTCACCCAGGAACGGACCGGTGCGGGCGCGGGACCGGAGGACACCGGTGGGACCGGCGGGAGCGCCCGGCCGGGCCGGACCGGGCCGTCCGGTCGGTCGGACCGGGTCGAGCCGGCCCGGGGCGCGCACAGCGCCCGGCTGCGGGTCGAGGCCGACGGCCGGCTGCTCGCCGACGTCCACCGGCCGGTCCGGGTGGTCCAGGTGACGCTGCCCTCCGGCGCGGCCGCGGGAGAGGGCGTGATGGAGATCGTGGTCCGCGCCCCCGGCGCCCTGCTGCGCGCCCGGGCGGCCAGCATCTCGGTGGCGGGCCGGGGCTTCGGCTACGAGGCGGACGGGCACCCGGTCGGCCCGGTGCGGGCCCGCACCTGGACGGTCCACGCCGGGTGCTGGGGCCTGCTGCTGCCGGTCACCCAGGACGCCCCCTAGCTGTCCCTGAGTCACCCCCGGGCGGTCCCCGGGCCGCCCCTGGGTCGTCCGGGCGGCGCGCGGCCCCGGGTGAGCAGGCTCACGTTGGGCGAACGGCGGACCAACGCCGGGCGAAGCCCCCGCCGCCCGCGGAACACGCCAACGGGCGCGAACCGCAAGGG
>NZ_JZWY01000365.1:0-26560 GCF_000966955.1 Streptomyces sp. NRRL S-495 | reverse complement strand
CCGCAAGGGCAACCGCGTCGCCGCCGAATCGGGGACCGCCGAAATCCGGGCCGGGTAAGGGGTTTTGTCTACGCGCGTTACCCGGAGCGGCCCGCGCGACAGCGGCCGCCCGGGGTCCGGAAAGCCGGGCCGACTGTCCTAGACTCGAAGGCGTGCCACGTGGTGACGGAAGACTCAACCACGATCTTCTTCCCGGTGAGAAAGGCCCCCAGGACGCTTGCGGCGTCTTCGGTGTCTGGGCTCCCGGCGAGGAGGTCGCCAAGCTCACGTTCTTCGGCCTTTACGCCCTGCAGCACCGCGGTCAGGAATCCGCGGGCATCGCAGTGAGCAATGGCTCCCAGATTCTCGTCTTCAAGGACATGGGACTTGTCTCCCAGGTCTTCGACGAGGCCTCCCTGGGGTCGTTGCACGGGCATATCGCCGTCGGACACGCCCGCTACTCGACCACCGGTTCCTCGGTCTGGGAGAACGCCCAGCCGACCTTCCGGGCGACCGTGCACGGCTCCCTGGCCCTCGGTCACAATGGAAACCTGGTGAACACCGCCGAACTGGCGGCCATGGTCGCCGAACTCCCCGGCGAGGAGCACGTCTCCCGCTCCGGGCGGTCGGCCGCGACCAATGACACCGACCTGGTGACCGCGCTGCTCGCCGGCCACCCGGACCTCTCGATCGAGGAGACGGCCAAGGTCGTCCTGCCCAAGGTCAAGGGCGCCTTCTCGCTCGTCTTCATGGACGAGAACACGCTCTACGCCGCCCGTGACCCGCAGGGCATCCGCCCGCTGGTGCTGGGCCGGCTGGAGCGCGGCTGGGTGGTCGCCTCCGAGACGGCGGCGCTGGACATCTGCGGCGCCTCCTTCATCCGCGAGGTCGAGCCCGGCGAGCTCATCGCCATCGACGAGAACGGCATGCGGACCTCCCGGTTCGCCGAGGCCAAGCCCAAGGGCTGCGTCTTCGAGTACGTCTACCTCGCCCGCCCGGACACCTCCATCGCCGGCCGCAACGTGCACCTCTCCCGGGTGGAGATGGGCCGTCGCCTGGCGAAGGAAGCCCCGGTCGAGGCCGACCTGGTGATAGCGACGCCCGAGTCCGGGACCCCGGCCGCGATCGGCTACGCCGAGGCCAGCGGGATCCCGTACGGCTCCGGCCTGGTGAAGAACGCCTACGTGGGCCGCACCTTCATCCAGCCCAGCCAGACCATCCGCCAGCTCGGCATCCGGCTGAAGCTGAACCCGCTGCGCGAGGTCATCCAGGGCAAGCGCCTGGTCGTCGTGGACGACTCGATCGTCCGCGGCAACACCCAGCGCGCGCTGGTGAAGATGCTCCGCGAGGCGGGCGCGGCCGAGGTCCACATCCGGATCTCCTCCCCGCCGGTCAAGTGGCCGTGCTTCTTCGGCATCGACTTCGCGACCCGCGCGGAGCTGATCGCCAACGGCATGACCATCGAGGAGATCGGCCGCACCCTCGGCGCGGACTCGCTCTCCTACATCTCGATCGACGGCATGATCGAGGCCACCAAGCAGCCGAAGGACCGGCTCTGCCGGGCCTGCTTCGACGGCGAGTACCCGATGGAGCTGCCCGACCCGGCGCTGCTCGGCAAGCTCCTGCTGGAGGCCGAGATCAAGGGCGGCCAGCAGGCCCCCGCGGTCCGCGGCAAGCCGACCAGCGGCAGCGACCTGGACGGCGTCCAGTCGCTGCTCGGCGGGGCGGGCGCGGCCGACGCGCTGCGCCGCCCGTAAGAACCCTCGGTGGGGTCCCGCGATCCGGGGCCCCACCGCTGTTCCGTCCCCCACCACAGACCCGAAAGGGCCGCACAGCAGTGACTACCGACCAGAACGGTGCCACCTACGCCGCCGCCGGCGTCGACATCGAGGCGGGCGACCGCGCCGTCGAGCTCATGAAGCAGTGGGTGAAGAAGGCCAACCGCCCCGAGGTGGTCGGCGGTCTCGGCGGCTTCGCCGGCCTCTTCGACGTCTCCGCCTTCAAGAACTACGAGCGGCCGCTGCTGGCCTCGGCCACCGACGGGGTGGGGACCAAGGTGGCCATCGCGGCCGCCATGGACAAGCACGACACCATCGGCCACGACCTGGTCGGCATGGTCGTCGACGACATCGTGGTCTGCGGCGCCGAGCCGCTCTTCATGACCGACTACATCTGCGTCGGCAAGGTCGTCCCGGAGCGGGTCGCCGCGATCGTCAAGGGCATCGCCGAGGGCTGCGCCCTGGCCGGCTGCGCCCTGGTCGGCGGCGAGACCGCCGAGCACCCGGGCCTGCTCGGGCCGGACGAGTACGACGTCGCGGGTGCCGGCACCGGTGTGGTCGAGGCGGACGCGCTGCTGGGCGCCGAGCGCGTCCGGGCCGGTGACGTGGTGATCGCGATGGCCGCCTCCGGTCTGCACTCCAACGGCTACTCGCTGGTCCGCCACGTGCTGCTGAACCAGGCCGGCTGGAAGCTGGACCGCAAGGTCGAGGAGTTCGGCCGCACCCTCGGCGAGGAGCTGCTGGAGCCGACCCGGATCTACTCGCTGGACTGCCTGGCGCTGATCCGGGCCGCCGAGGTGCACGCCTTCTCGCACGTGACCGGTGGCGGCCTGGCGGCCAACCTGGCCCGGGTGATCCCGGCCGGGCTGCACGCCCGCCTGGACCGCGGCACCTGGACCCCGCTGCCGGTCTTCCGGACCGTCGCCGAGGTCGGCAAGGTGGCCACCCTGGAGATCGAGAAGACGCTCAACATGGGCGTCGGCATGGTCGCGGTCGTCCCGGCGCACTCGGTGGACACCGTGCTGTCGGTCCTGGAGGACCGGGGCGTGGAGTCCTGGGTGCTGGGCGACATCGTCGACCGCACCGCCGAGCACGCGGACGGCGCGGCCCTCTACAACGCCTACGAGGGCTTCGTGGCCGGCTGAGCACCTGGACGTGAACGCGGAAGGCCCCGTCGGCAGCGTGCCGGCGGGGCCTTCGTGCAAGGTCCTGTGCGGGGTCCTGTGCGGGTCTCCGGGCGGTGCCGCCCAGGTGCGGGCGCAGGGCCGCCGGACGGAGCCCAGGAGGGCGCGGGAACGCCGAAAGACCGGCCTGGTGCACTGGGCACCTGGCCGGTCCGGTCAGACTGGGAGACTACGCGCGACGGCGGGCCTGGGAAGGCCCGGTACCCGACTCGGCGTCGTCGTCCTCGTCGTCATCGGCGTAACGAGCCGCGTACTCCGCGTAGGGATCGTCGTCCTCCTCGTCCTCCTCGATCGGCTCCGGCTCGATCGGGGAGGTGGAGGGCGATACGCCCAGCTCGCTGGAGAGACGATTGGCGTCGAACCCGCCGCTGTTGTACTTCAGCTCGCGGGCGACCTTCGTCTGCTTGGCCTTGGCCCGGCCGCGCCCCATGGGTCGACCCCCTCAACGATGGGGCTCACGGCCCCGAGTCTGACACGTGTTCATGATCAAGAGCGGCCTGCCCGAATGGGGAGGACCGTCCCTTGGAGCATTAACGGTACCTGTTTCTGCCGCTGGACGGTACGTCGTCAGTGTGACGTGGCGCGCACCGGCCGCACCCGCGACCAGGTCGTCCCAGGTCAGGGGAGGTATTGCGGCTTTCTGCACGCTGTCCGGAGGTGTCTCGGGTCCGTTGTTCCCGGACCGATTATCCCCCCTAGGGGGGCTTCGGATCACCCGATCGGAGGCAGAATCGAGAATCCGGTTCCACATTGTGATGCGCGGGGGACGGCGCTCGGCCGTCCCCCGCGCACACCGGTCCGGATCAGCCCCGGCGGGCAGCCGGCAGCAGCACCGAGCGCAGCGCGCTGATCTCGCGCATCCGCTTCTCCGCGAGACGGTCGGCCGCGACGGCCGGCGGCACGCCGTCGGCGGCGGCCCGGGTGAAGATCTCCAGGGTGGTGTCGAAGATCTTCGTCGCCTTGTTCTTGGCGCGCTCGAAGTTGAAGCCGTCGATCTCGTCGGCGACCTGGATGACACCGCCGGAGTTCACCAGGTAGTCCGGGGCGTAGAGCAGGCCGCGGTCGGCGAGGTCCTTCTCGACGCCCGGGTGGGCCAGCTGGTTGTTCGCGGCGCCGCAGACGACGGAGGTGCCGAACTCGCCCAGCGCGGCCACGGTGTCGTCGGTCAGGGCGCCACCGAGCGCGCAGGGGGCGTAGACGTCCAGCTTGGCCTGGAGCAGCGCGGCGGTGTCGGCGACGACCTCCACCTCCGGGTGGGCCGCCCGCACGCGGTTGACGGCGGCCTCGAAGGGGTCGGTGACGACCACGACGGCGCCGTCCGCGACCAGGTGGCCGACGAGGTAGTGGCCGACCTTGCCGACGCCGGCGACGCCCACGCGCTTGCCGCGCAGGGTCGGCTGGCCCCAGCGGGCCTGGGCGGAGGCGCGCATGCCCTGGAAGACGCCGAAGGCGGTCAGGATGGAGGAGTCCCCGGCGCCGCCGTTCTCGGGCGAGCGGCCGGTCACGAACTCGGTCTCGCGCGCCACGACGTCCATGTCCTGGACGTAGGTGCCCACGTCGCAGGCGGTGATGTAGCGGCCGCGCAGCGACTCGACGAAGCGGCCGTAGGCGCGGAGCATCGCCTCGTTCTTGACCTTGTTCGGGTCGCCGATGATGACGGCCTTGCCGCCGCCGAGGTCGAGGCCGGCGAGCGCGTTCTTGTAGGACATGCCGCGGGACAGGTTGAGCGCGTCCTCCAGCGCCGCCTCCTCGGAGGCGTAGGGGAAGAACCGGGTCCCGCCGAGGGCCGGGCCGAGGGCGGTGGAGTGGATGGCGATGATCGCCTTCAGTCCGGAGGAGCGGTCGTGGCAGAGCACGACCTGCTCGTGGCCGTCGCCGGTGGCGCCGTCCTGGGAGTTGCCGAAGATCCTGCCGAGCACGCCGGGTGCGGAGTGCGTGGTGGCGGCGGTCTGTACGTCGGTCACTGTGGTGACTCCAGTATTCGAGGCCCGCTGCGGTGGTGCGGGCGCCTAAGGCGAAGCGTAGTCGCGCGGGCCCCGCCGGTCCGCCCCCTTGGCGAAGCTCGGTACCACTGTCCGAATGCTGGGACGGCAGGGCCGCCATCAGCCCGTTCGCGCACTGCGGGTGCGTCCGCGAACGGGCCGTCACCGGACCGGTCCGACCGACTGCTCCCGGGCGGCGGGGGGTGCGTGGGACGATGCAGGACGTGACCGTCGTCCGTACTTCCGTGCTGCCGCCCTACGCCGCGCACCTGCGGGTCTACGAGCCGCTGGCCGCCTATCCGGAACCCGAGCGGGCGCGCTGGCAGGCCTACGCGGCGGAGCACGGTCCCGACGCGCCCGAGGCGGACCGCTCGGTGGCCGCGGCGGCCCTGGCCGAGCAGCGCTCCGCCCTGGCCGAGCTGATCGGCCGGACCCCGCGGGCCCTGCCGGACCGGGAGGCCGAGCGGGCCTTCGTCCGGCTGGTGGACGGGGTGCTGTACGTCTGCCCCTGGGCGACCAGGCTGCGCACCTGGCAGGCGCTGGAGGAACTGCGGGCGGGGGCGCCGGTGGCGCTGCTGGACACCGCGCTGCCGCCGGCCACCCGGGAGGTGGCGGAGGCGGACCGGGAGCGCTGGCGGGCCGAGCACCCGGACGCCCGGCCGTGGATCCTCACCAGCCGCTGGGAGGTGCCGGTCCGGTGGTTCCTCCCGTTCGGGGACGAGGATCGATGCTTCGTTCCCGCAGAGAGGGGGGAGAAGGGGGAGGAAGGGGAACGGGGGGACGGGGCGTCACTGTTCTATCTGACGCCCATGGCGCAGGCGCGCCGCCGGGTGGCCCGGGCGTACCGGGCGCTGCGCGAGGCGGTGCCGGAAGGGGAGCTGGTGCGGGGGGCGGAGCAGGTCGGGCGGTGGCTGGAGGAGTTCCATCCGCGGTCGCTGGTGGAACTGGACTACGGGGGGCTGGTGCATCTGCTGGGGCCGGAGCGGCTGTTGGCGGACCGTTCGGCGGGGGAGCTGGAGGACGGGCTGCGGGCGCTGCGGGCGGGGGACGCGGCGGAGGCACTGCGCGCGTACGAGGCGCTGACCGTGCGCTGGCGGCGGGTGCTGGCGCTGCGCCACGCCAACTGAGCGGCCGGGGCCGGTGGGAGGGCCGGGCCGAGGCGGCGTCATCGCTGGCCGGTGGGGGTGTCGGTGGTACTTGTAAGACTGGAAGAGTCCTACGGCCCGAGCCGCATGACCAAGGTCCTGGTTCGGGTCAATACCTACCGAACGTGACACTACTCACCGTTGACGCGAACTTACCCCTATGTGCAAAAATGGGACAACCAGCCCAACTTCACGCGAGCGTGCCCACTTTTGGGTGGTTCTGGAGTCGATGCGCGCTTTGCGGGAAAACGGCGGGTCTGGTCCGCTCGTAACCGAATGTCACTATAAGGTGACTGCCCGTTATGGGGTGGTCCATCGCCATCCGTCGGCCTTGAACCCGTGAGGGGTCAATTTTGGCGGTTTGGTCGATAGGGCTGGACGGATGGTGTAGTTGTAGACACCAGGACAAGCCGTTCGTCCTATAACCGACTCGGCCCGTCTATGCCATTTCGGGCATCGCGGGCCAAGGTGCAGAATTTGAAGGATAGAACCGCCCTGGTTCGGTTCTCCCGAGGAGGCCGCTCATGACCGCTCGTACCCCCGATGCCGAACCTCTGCTGACGCCGGCAGAGGTCGCCACCATGTTCCGTGTGGATCCCAAGACCGTGACGCGCTGGGCCAAGGCCGGCAAGCTCACGTCCATCCGCACGCTGGGCGGGCACCGCCGATACCGTGAGGCGGAGGTGCGCGCCCTGCTGGCCGGTATTCCGGCCCAGCGAACCGAGGCCTGACAGAGCCTCGCTCAAGGCTCTTCGAAAGGGGCTGCTTACCGGACTCCGCCGGGTCCGGTAAGCAGCCCCTTTTTCTGTGCCCGCGTACTTCTTCTACAGCTCTGTCGTACCGGCTGCACTGTCGCCGGATCGGCTGTCGTCCTCGCGCGATCCACCGGAATGTTGAACTCCGGATAACGATTCGATGGTGGGGAGGTGGGGGGGATTTACTGTGAATAGCAGTACAATTTTACATATTAAATTAGCGGGTTCGGGGAAGGGTGTCCGAACGGTCGGTTCCCGGAAGGGGTGCGTGACGACCGTCACGCGGGCGTTCACTTGTGATCCGGCTGACTCCGGGATAGAGGAGTGGCCGGTGAAACGCGAGAGGCCCGGAACCAAACGGTTCCGGGCCTCTCGGCTGAGGCGATCCTGACGGGACTTGAACCCGCGACCTCCACCTTGACAGGGTGGCGAGCTAACCAACTGCTCCACAGGACCAGAGTGTTTCCTGATCTTGTTCGCTTCGCTTGCCGCGCTGCGAACAAGACAGACTGTAGCCCATGCGGGGCCCCCAGGTCGAACCGGCTCCCGGGCGCCCCCTCCGGCCCGTCCGCAGCTCAGGCGGGCCGGAGGGAGGGCGAGGGGTCAGAGCGCGGCCCTGGCCGCCTCCATGGCCTTCAGGATCCGCTTCTCGGACACCGGCGACGGGGTGCCCAGCGACTGGGCGAAGAAGCTGACCCGCAGCTCCTCGATCATCCAGCGGATCGCCAGCACCTCGGCCGAGGGCTGCCGCCCGGCCGGCACCGCCGCCAGCAGCTCCCCGTAGGCCTGCTGGACCTGCTGCACCTTCAGCAACTGCTGGGCGTCCCGCTGCGGATGGTTGGGCAGCGCCTCCAGCCGGCGGTCCACCGCCAGCAGATAGCGCTTGAGGTCCGGCAGCCGCTGCCAGCCGGTCGCCGTGACGAAGCCCGGGTGCACCAGCGAGGCCAGGTGCAGCCGGATGTCGTTCACCGCGTTCAGCAGCACCGGGCTGCTCACCGACTTCAGCCGGGTGGTCGCCTTGTGGAAGGCGATCAGCGCCGTCGCCGTCTTCAGCGTGGTGTCCGCCGAGAGGTCGTACAGGTCCGCCCTGACCTTGTCCCGCAGCGCCGCGAACGCCGCCTCGTCCCAGGCCGGTCCGCCGGCCCGGGCCATCAGCCGGTCCGCCGCACAGGCCACCACGTCCTCGAACAGCGCCGGGACCGAGCCGTGCGGGTTGTACGACAGCGCCAGCTTGGCCTGGTTGCCCAGCCGGCCCTGGATCGACTTCGCGGGCGAGGTGGTGGAGAGCATCAGCAGCCGCCGGGTGCCCTCCCACATCGCCCGCTGCTGCGCCTCCGGGGTGTCGAACAGCTTCACGCCGACCGACTCGCCCTCGTCCACCAGCGCCGGGTAGGCGCGCAGCGAGTGGCCCCGGGAACGCTGCTCGAAGGTCCGCTGGAGCACCGGCAGCCCGGCCGGCCAGGCGGTCAGCCCGGACTGCTCGATGCCCCGGCCGGAGGCGGCCGAGGAGAGCGTCTCCTTCAGCTTCGGCTTCAGCCGCAGCCGCAGCTCCTCCAGGTCCTTGGACTCGGCGAGCTTCTTGCGCCCGTCCACCACCCGGAAGGTCACCTTGAGGTGCTCCGGGACCCGCTCCTCGTCCCAGGCCTCCGGAGGCACGGTGACCGCCGTCAGGCGCTTCAGGATGTGCTCCAGGGCCGGCAGCAGCGGCTCCTGGCGCTCCTGGTGGTTCCTCAGCTCGCGGATCGCCGCGCGGGCGAAGTCCGGGGCGGGGACGAAGTTGCGCCGCACCGCCTTCGGCAGCGACTTGATCCAGGCCGTCACCAGCTCCTCGCGCAGGCCCGGGATCTGCCAGTCGAAGCCCTCCGCGGTGACCTGGTTGAGCACCGGCAACGGGATGTGGACGGTCACGCCGTCCGCGTCGCTGCCCGGCTCGAACTGGTAGGTGAGGACGAACCGCAGCTTGCCCTGCACCCAGTGGTCCGGGTAGTCGGCCTCGGTGACGCCGCCCGCGGCGTCGTTGATCAGCATCGACTTCTCGAAGTTGAGCAGGTCGGGCTGCTCGTGCCGGGTCTTCTTCCACCAGGCGTCGAAGTGCCGGGTGGAGACGATGTCCTCGGGCAGCCGGCCGTCGTAGAACTCGAACAGGGTCTGGTCGTCGACCATGATGTCCCGGCGGCGGGCCCGGTTCTCCAGCTCCTCGACCTCGCCGAGCAGCTTGCGGTTCTCCGCGAAGAAGCGGTGGTGGGTCTCCCAGTCGCCCTCGACCAGGGCGTTGCGGATGAACAGCTCGCGGCAGAGCTCCGGGTCGATCCGGCCGTAGTTGACCTTCCGCGCGGCGACGACCGGCACCCCGTAGAGGGTGACCTTCTCGAACGCCAGGACGGCCCCGGACTTCTTCTCCCAGTGCGGCTCGCTGTAGCTGCGCTTCACCAGGTGCGCGGCCAGCGGCTCGACCCACTCGGGTTCGATCTTCGCGTTGATCCGGGCCCAGAGCCGGGAGGTCTCCACCAGCTCGGCCGACATCACCCAGCGCGGCGGCTTCTTGAACAGGCCGGAGCCGGGGAAGACCGCGAACCGGGCGCCCCGGGCGCCGCCGTACTCCCGCTTCTCCACGTCGAACAGGCCGATGTGCGAGAGCAGGCCGGCCAGCAGGGACTGGTGGATCCGGTCCGCGTCCGGCTCGGCGTCCTCGTGGGCCTCCTCGATGGTGACGCCGAGCTGCTTGGCGACCGTGCGCAGCTGGGAGTAGATGTCCTGCCACTCCCGTATCCGCAGGTAGTTGAGGAACTCCGCCTTGCACATCCGGCGGAACGCGGAGGAGGAGAGCTCGCGCTGCTGCTCGCGCACGTAGCGCCACATGGCGAGGAAGGCGAGGAAGTCCGAGCTCTCGGAGCTGAACCGGCGGTGCCGCTCGTCGGCGGCCTGGCGCTTCTCGGCGGGGCGCTCGCGCGGGTCCTGGATGGAGAGCGCGGCGGCGATCACCATGACGTCCCGCACACAGCCGTTCCGGTCCGCCTCCAGCACCATCCGGGCCATCCGCGGGTCCACCGGGAGCTGGGCCAGTTTGCGGCCGAGCGGGGTGAGCCGCTTGCGGAGGTCCTTCTCGGCCGGGTCGAGCGCGCCCAGTTCGTGCAGGAGGCTGATGCCGTCCTTGATGTTGCGCGAGTCCGGCGGGTCCAGGAACGGGAAGGCGGCGATGTCGCCGAGGCCGGCGGCGGTCATCTGGAGGATGACCGAGGCCAGGTTGGTGCGCAGGATCTCGGCGTCCGTGAACTCGGGGCGGGAGAGGAAGTCCTCCTCCGAGTAGAGCCGGATGCAGATGCCGTCCGAGGTACGGCCGCAGCGGCCCTTGCGCTGGTTGGCGCTGGCCTGGCTGATCGCCTCGATCGGCAGCCGCTGGACCTTGGTGCGGTGGCTGTAGCGGGAGATCCGGGCGCTGCCCGGGTCGATCACGTACTTGATGCCGGGGACGGTGAGGCTGGTCTCGGCGACGTTGGTGGCCAGCACGATCCGACGGGAGGAGGAGCGTTGGAACACCTTGTGCTGCTCGGCCGAGCTCAGCCGGGCGTAGAGCGGCAGGACCTCGGTGTGCTTCAGCCTGAGCTTGTCGAGCGCGTCCGCGGTGTCCCGGATCTCGCGCTCGCCGGAGAGGAAGACCAGGATGTCGCCCGGCCCCTCGGCCTGGAGCTCCTCGGCGGCGTCGCAGATCGCCTGGATCTGGTCGCGGTCGCGGTCGACCTCGTCGGTGTCGCCGTCCTCGTCCTCGTCCACGATCGGGCGGTAGCGGACCTCGACCGGATAGGTGCGGCCGGAGACCTCGACGATCGGGGCGTCCCCGAAGTGCCGGGCGAACCGCTCGGGGTCGATGGTCGCCGAGGTGATGATCACCTTGAGGTCGGGGCGGCGGGGCAGCAGCTGCTTGAGGTAGCCGAGCAGGAAGTCGATGTTGAGGCTGCGCTCGTGCGCCTCGTCGATGATCAGGGTGTCGTACTGGCGCAGCTCGCGGTCGGTCTGGACCTCCGCGAGCAGGATGCCGTCGGTCATCAGCTTGACCAGGGTGTCCGGGCCGACCTGGTCGGTGAACCTGACCTTCCAGCCGACCGCCTCGCCGAGCGGGCTGTCCAGCTCCTCGGCGACCCGCTCGGCCACCGTGCGGGCGGCGATCCGGCGGGGCTGGGTGTGGCCGATCAGGCCGCGCACGCCGCGGCCCAGCTCCAGGCAGATCTTGGGGATCTGGGTGGTCTTGCCGGAGCCGGTCTCACCGGCCACGATCACCACCTGGTGGTCGCGGACGGCGGCGAGGATCTCGTCCTTCTTCTGGCTGACCGGGAGCTCGGCGGGGTACCGGATCGCCGGCACCGCGTTCCGCCGCCGCTCGACCAGCAGCTCGGCCTTGTCGATGTCGGAGGCGATCTCGGCGGCGATCTGCGCGCGGGCCTCGTCCTTGCGGACCCGGCGGGCGCCGTCCAGTCGGCGGCCGATCCGGACCTGGTCGCGCAGGGTCAGCTCGGGCAGGCGCGCGGCCAGCTCGCCGATGCCGGGCGCCTCGCTCCGGGCGGGCTCGGCGGCGGACTGGACTGCGGGAGAACTCACGGCGGGCATCCCTCTAGGTTCGCAAGGAGGGGCGGCGGAGCGCACCTCGGTTTTCGAGCGCCTCCAGTGTCACAGGGGACGGCCGTCCGCTGCCAACGGCGGTCCGGCACGCCGTGGGAACCGTCCGGATCGGGGCGGTCGCGGTGGGTGAGGGGGGTCGGTCGCAGCGGCTGCCGGAGGGCGACCATCGGAAGAAGACGACTGCCGGAGGACGGCGGCTACCGGAGGACGATCACGGCGCCGACGGCGGCGATGACCAGGGAGGCGAGGACGGCGGCCACGGTCACGGTGATCCGGTCCCGGAACTGCCGGACGGGCTCGACCCGGGCCGAGGCGTCGGTGTTCAGCTCCCACCAGTTGCGCACCCGGTGGTACTGCTCGTCGAAGTCCGGGGACGGGTACAGGTCGCTGTGCAGCAGCCCCGGCAGCGCCCGGCGCCGCCCGCCGGCGACGAACATCCGCACCTGGGAGCTGGCGCTGCCCTGGGACTCGACCGTGCGGACGTCGATCCAGCGGATCCGGGCCCAGGGGTAGGTGCGGCCGCGCCCGAAGCCCCAGCAGATGGTGATGCCCTCGGGGCCGACCCGGCTCCAGCTGCGGACCGTGACCCACAGGCCCAGGCCGGAGAGCGCCAGCGTGCCGCCGGCGAGCCAGAGGAAGCCCACCGTGCCGAGCCCGTGCGCGGCGGCGAACCCCTGGGCGACCAGCAGGACGAGCAGGACCGCCAGGTGCGACCAGGACGGGCGGTAGCGGTCACGCCCCCGGAATATCAGTTCGTCCACGGCGGGCACCCTACGCCCCGGGTGATCCGGCGTCACCACCGGCTTCCGGTCCAGGTGCTGTGCCCGGGCGGCGCGGTGGGAGGAGCGGGCGGGGGTGCGGCAGGGGCGCGGCTACCAGTAGTGGAGGACGAGCGCCGGGAGGGCGGTGCCTGCCGCGAGGAGCGCGACCAGGGCGACCAACTGGGAGGTCGGCAGGTCGAGGAACTTCTTCGGGGGCCGCACCCGGTCGGCGGGGTCGGTGCTGAGCTCCCACCAGTTGCGCACCCGCCGCGCGTCGGCGTCGAAGCCGGGGGAGGGGTGGGTGCGGTCCTGGACCAGGCCGTTCAGGAAGCGGCTGCGCCCGTCGGTGAAGTGGACCTGGAGCGTGCGGAACTCCCCGAAGCGGCGGTCCGTCCCGTACACCTCCAGCCACCGGATCTCGTGCCAGGGGTAGGTGCGGCCGCGCCGGGCGAGGGGTCGGTGGAAGGTGATCCCGGAGGGGCCCACCGTGCTCCACCGTCCGCGGAGCAGCAGGGAGGGGAGGGCGAGCACGGCGGTCCCGCCGATCGCCCAGGCGAGACCCGCCGCCCCGAAGTCGTGCACGACCCGGGCGCCGGCCGCGGCCGCGGCGACTCCGACCAGGGCGGCGAAGTGCCAGGACCAGCGGAAACGGTCCTTGCTGCGGAAGGTCAGTTCGTCCACGCCCGCCACCCTACGCCCTGGGTGATGAGGTGTCAGTACCCGGGGCGGGAGGGGGAATCTGGGGGCGCCGAGGCGACTTTGCAAAGTCCCGAGGTGACTTTGCAAAGTGCGCAAGAACTTTGCAAAGTCACCTCGGGCAACCCCTAGCCCTCCTGGAGGACGAACTCGCGGACCAGCCGGGACCACTCGGCGCCCTGCTCGTAGACGACCACGTGGCCGCTGTCGATCTCCGCGTAGGTGCTGCCGGCGATGGCGTCGGCCAGCTCCCGGGAGAGCCCGACCGGGACGGTGGCGTCCTGGGTGCAGCCGATCACCAGGGTGCGGGCGGTGATCCGGGGCAGCAGCGGGCGGATGTCGGCGCTCAGGTTGAGGTCGATGTGGCGCAGCGCGCCCTCGGTGGGCTCGTTGCCCTTGATGATGCCCTCGAGCGCGTCGGGCTCCAGCGAGTTCAGGTGGTCGCGGCTGAACGCGGTCAGGGTGCCGAACCGGCCGAAGGCCTCGGCGTCGCCGCTGATGGCGCGCCAGGTGGTCATGTGGTTGCGCAGGTAGGCGTCGTCCGGGTGGCTCCAGCCGGCGGTGAGCACCAGGCTGCGCACCAGCTCCGGGCGGAGCGCTGCGAGGGTCGCGGCGACCACCGAGCCGAGCGAGAAGCCGACCACGTCGGCCGGGCCGTCGCCGGCCGCCTCGATCACGGCGGCGATCTGCTCGGCCAGCAGCTCGGGGGTCAGCTCGCGGCCGTCGTCCTCGGTGTCCCCGCAGCCGGCGAAGTCCGGCAGCAGGACGGTGCGGCTGTCGGTGAAGTCACCGGTGAGGTGGCCGAAGGTGCCCGCGGCGCCGAAGCCGGTGCCGTGCACGAAGACCAGGGGCGGGTGGCCGGAGCCCTCCACGGTGTAGGAGACACGGGCGCTGGGGCTGGCGGCGAAGGGCATGGCGGGATTCTCCTCGGGAGTGGGGAAGGGTCGGGGGAGGTGCGGGGGAGCGTCGGGGTCAGGCGAGGCTCTTGGCGGAGGCGTTCTCGGCGGCGGCCCCGGCCCGGCGGGGGGCGCGCTCGAAGCCGAGCGCGACCAGGACGAGTGCGACGATGCCGCCGGTGGCGACCAGGACGGCGGTGCGCAGGCCGTCGGTGGTGGCGGAGCGGAGGGCCTCGCCGGTCAGGCCGTCGGTGCCGGCGTTGGCGATCGCCACCAGGATGCCGAGGCCCACCGCGCTGCCGACCTGCTGGCCGGTGGAGACGATGCCGGAGGCGATGCCCTGCTCGTAGGGGTGCACGCCGGTCGCGGAGGCGGAGAACATCGTGGTGAAGATGACGCCCTGGCACAGGCTCAGCACGATCAGGCCGGGCAGCAGCGCGACGTACGTGCCGTCCGGCGCCATGGTCAGCGCGGTCGCGGCGGTGCCGAGCGCGCCGAACAGGTAGGAGGCGATCAGGGTGTTGCGGGCGCCGAACCGGGTGGCGAGCCGGCCGCCCAGCATCGAGCCGACGAAGCCGCAGACCATCGGGACCAGGAAGGCGACGCCGGTGCGCAGCGCGCTGTACTCGTGCACGGTCTGGAAGTAGACGGTCAGGAAGTACAGCAGGGTGCCGAAGCTGGCCATGAACAGGAAGGTGGTCAGCACGCCGGTGGACAGGTTGCGGTTGCGGAACAGCCGCAGCGGCATCAGCGGGTCGGCGGTCCGGGACTCGATCGCCACGAAGGCGGCGAGCAGGCCGAGGCCGAGCACGGCGGTGGTGAGCACCGTCGGCGAGGTCCAGCCGGAGGCCGGGCCCTGGACCAGGGTGAAGACCACCAGGGTGGCCCCGGCGGTGGCGGTCAGCGCGCCGGGCAGGTCGAAGGAGCGGGACCCGTCGCGCGGTCCGTCGGCGCCGATCAGCCGGGGGGCGAGCAGGGCGGCGCCGCCCGCCAGCGGCACGTTGACGTAGAACACCGCCTCCCAGCCGAAGGCCTGGGTGAGCACCCCGCCGGCCAGCGAGCCGATGATCATGCCGCTGGCGCCGGCGGCGGCCCAGACCGAGAGCGCCCGGTTGCGTTCGCGGCCCTCGGTGAAGCTGAGCACCACCAGGGCGAGGGTGGCGGGGAACAGGAAGGCGCCGCCGAGGCCCTGGAGGGCACGGGCCGCGATCAGCAGGCCGGGCGTGTTGGCCAGGCCGCCGAGCAGCGAGGAGCCGGCGTACAGCAGCAGGCCGAGGACGAACATCCGGCGGCGGCCGAACAGGTCGGAGGCGCGGCCGCCGAAGAGCAGGAAGCCGCCGAAGGCGACCGCGTAGGCGCTGACCACCCACTGCAGGTTCTGGGCGGAGAAGTCGAGGCCGCTGCCGATCTCCGGGAGCGCCACGTAGACGATGTTGTAGTCGATCGAGACGATCAACTGGGCGAACGCCAGCAGGGCCAGCAGGAGGCCCGAACGGCGTGGCCCGGCGGCCTGCTCGGCACCGGCGGACGGGGACATGGGGAGCCTTTCGGGGGCGTCGGGGAGGCGGACGGGGGACAGGGGCGGCGAAGCGGTGGCGGTCGGCGGCTACCGGCCGGGCGTCGTCAGGACCACCCGGCGGCCGTTCAACTCGCCCTTCTCCAGCCGCTGGTGGGTCTCGGCGGCGGCGCTCAGCGGCCGGACCTCCAGGGCCCGGGGCCGCAGCCGGCCGGCCGCGAGCAGCCGGTTGACGGTGGCGCCGGAGGCGTGCGAGATGACGAACCCGCGGATCGAGCCGTCCTTCATGTAGAGCTGTCCGGCGGGCAGTTCGGGGCGGGAGCGGGCGCCGGCGAGCAGCACGATCCGGCCGCGCGGGGCGAGCAGGTCGACGGCGGTGGTGAGGTCGTTGGTGCCGGAGGTGTCGAGGTGGAGGTCGACACCGCCGGGGGAGGCGGCGCGGACCAGGTCGAGCAGGTCGGGGGCGCGGTAGTCGAGGACCTCGGTGGCACCGAGGGCCCGGCAGTGCTCCGCGTCGGCGGGCCGCGCGGTGGCGACCACCCGGGCGCCGGCCTCGGCGGCCAGCACGATCAGGGCGCCGCCGACGTTGCCGCCGCCGCCTCCGACCAGCACGGTCTCGCCGGTGCGCAGCCCGCCGTGGGTGAACAGGGCGAGGTACGCGGTGGCGGCGGGGTGGACCACGGCGACGGCCGTCGTCGGGTCCACGCCCGGGGGCAGGTGGTAGAGCCGGTCGGCCGGGACGGCGGCCCGTTCGGCGGCCGCGCCCTGCCGGCCGTCGTGGCCGAGGCTGTTGGTCCAGACGCGGTCACCGGGGGCGAAGCGGGGGGCGCCGGGGCCGGCCCGGACCACGGTGCCCACGAGGTCCCGGCCGATCACGAACGGGAAGGGCAGGGGGGTCCGGAAGAGCCCCGAGCGGACGAAGGTGTCGACCGGGTTGACCGATACGGCGGCCACGTCGACCAGGACATCGGTGGGCCCGGGGACCGGCTCGGGCACCTCGCCGTAGCGGATGTCCGACGCCGGTCCGAGCCTCGGGATGAACGCTGCACGCATGGGGCCGATCCTGCGGGAGGTGCGGACGGGCGGCGGCGGATCGCGGCATCGTTCGTCAACTCCCTGGTCTCGGGCGGAAAGCCGGACGGGGACGGGGTGTCCCCCGACCTGACATAGATGCTACACCGATCGGTGCAATCTCTCATCTGCACGGAGTAGTTTACTTGGCCTCCGGGTCGGGACGGCCTGCTACTGCTCCGACCCACCGCTCGACACCCAAGGACGGAACCACATGGCCACCGACCGACTCCTCGCCCAGCCGGGACCGAGACCCGCCGGCGGGAGCGGAGCGCGGACGACGCAGCCCTCCGCCAGTCGTCTGCCGTCCCTGACCGGCCTGCGCTTCCCCGCCGCCCTTGCGGTCTTCGCGTACCACGCCGCCCTGCCGATCCCGACCCTGCGGTTCTTCGCCGACGACAGCACCGAGTTCCGCTTCGTCGACCTCGCCGACCAGGCCGGCGGCCTCGGGGTGGCGTTCTTCTTCGTGCTCAGCGGCTTCGTGCTCACCTGGTCGGCCCGTCCGGGCGACACCGCCACCGGCTTCTGGCGGCGCCGGCTGGTCAAGATCGTCCCCAACTACGTGGTCGCCTGGGCGCTGGCCATGATCTTCTTCGCGGGCTCCTACACCCCGGTCCGCACGGCCGTCCTCAACCTGCTGATGCTGCAGGTCTGGATACCCGACTTCAATACCTACTTCAGCGTCGACCCGCCCAGCTGGTCGCTCGGCGCCGAGCTGGTCTTCTACCTCTCCTTCCCGCTGCTGCACCGGGCGCTGCGGCGGATCCGGCCGGAGCGGCTGTTCCTCTGGATCGGCGGCACCGTCGCCGCCATCGTCGCCACCCCGGCGCTGGCCTACCTGGTGCTGCCCGACACCCCCGGCGTCCCCGGCGGCTACGACTCCTCGGTGGTGCAGTACTGGTTCTCCTACGTGCTCCCGCCGGTGCGGCTGCTGGACTTCGCGCTCGGCATCCTGGTCGCCCTCGCGGTGCGCTCCGGGCGCTGGCGGGACATCGGCATGGTCTGGTCCGGCCTGCTCCTGGTGGCCGGCTACGTGGCCACCCGCTGGGTGCCCTACCTGTACGCCCAGCGGGTCACCACCGTGGTGCCGATCGCGCTGCTGGTCGCGTCCGCCGCGATCGCCGACCGGGACGGCCGGTTCACGCCCTTCCGCAACCGGGCGATGACCTGGCTCGGGGAGATCTCCTTCGCCTTCTACCTGCTGCACTTCGTCGTGCTGACCGAGATGCGCGACCTGCTCGGCACCAAGCTGTACTCGACCCCCGAGGGCATCGGCCTGCTGCTGCTCGCGATCGGGGTCACCGTGCTGCTCTCCTGGATCCTGTACCGGCTGGTCGAGGCACCGATCACGAAGCGGTTCTCCTCGCCGCGCCGCAGGCCGGCCGGCCCGAGTCCCACCTCCTGATCCCACCTCCCACCACCCGACCCCTGACATCCCGACCCCTGACATCCCGACCCCTGACATCCCGAATTGGAGCCGTACCCATGGGCAAGATCCTCGTCACCGGGGCGACCGGCCAGGTCGGCGCCGAGGTGCTGGCGCAGCTGCTGGTGGCCGGCGCCGACGTCCGGGCCGGCGCCCGGACCCCGGAGAAACTGGCACCGCCCGCCCCGGTCGACACCGCGGCGCTCGACCTCACCGACCCGGACACCTACGGCCCGGCGCTGGCCGGCGTCGACAAGGTGTTCCTCTACGCGGTGCCGCAGGGCACGGCCGGCTTCCTCGCCGCGGCGCGGGAGGCCGGCGTGCGGCACGTGGTGGTGCTCTCCTCGCAGACCGTGGTGGACGCCTTCCCGGTGCAGAAGCCGATCGTGGAGATGCACCGCGCGGTCGAGGACGCCGTCCTCGCCTCCGGGATCGCGTACACCTTCCTGCGGCCGCACAACTTCGCCACCAACATCCTGATGTGGGGCTGGCCGGAGTCGATCCGGGCCGAGGGGCGGATCCGCTTCCCGTACCCCGAGTCGCACAGCGACGCGATCCACGAGAAGGACATCGCCGCGGTCGCGGTGGCGGCGCTCACCGGCGAGGGCCACGAGAACCGGGCGTACTTCATCAGCGGCCCCCGGTCGATCACCCAGCGCGAGCAGCTCGCCGACCTGGCCGAGGCGCTCGGGCGGCCGCTGGAGTTCGAGGAGCTGACCGACGCCGAGGCGCGCGAGGCCCTCGCCCCGATCGTCCCGATCTGGGTGATGGACGCGGTGGTCGGCTACTGGGCCGGCTCCGACGGCGTCCCGACCGAGGTGTCCGACACGGTGGAGCAGCTCACCGGCCGCCCCGCCCGGACCTTCGCCGAGTGGGCCCGCGACCACGTGGCCGACTTCACCGCCTGACCGGGCACCGGGCCCGGCACACCGGAATCCGGACCCGCCGCACCGGCGGGCGGGACTCCGGTGGCCGGGCCACCACCGTCCGCGCCGGACGGGTGGGCCGCGCACCTTAGCGGAGCGGGGCGCGCACCCTAGCGTGAGCACGGCGCAGTCATCCGCCATTCGAGGGGAACCGATGAGCGGCCCGGCCACGACCCGAACCCTGCCGACGGACCCCCAGGCTCCGCCGGAGGACGCGCAGTTGCTCGACGCCTCGCACGAGGTGCTGCTCAAGGAGCTGTGCGGCGTGCTGTTCGCCTCGCTGCCGCGCAGCGACCAGCGGCGCAAGGGCGCCCAGTACCTGCGCGGGCTGCTGGGCGCACGCGGACGCAAGTCGATCCGCAACATCGCCACGGTGGTCGGCGGCCCGGCCGCCGAGCAGAGCCTGCACCACTTCATCACCAGCTCCACCTGGGACTGGGGACCGGTCCGCCAGGCGCTGGCCCAGCACCTCGCCCGGATCGCCCCGCCGCAGGCCTACGTGCTGCGGCCGATGGTCGTCCCCAAGGCCGGCGACCACTCGGTGGGGGTGGACCGCCGCTTCATACCGGCCCTCGGCCAGGTGCTCAACGCCCAGCAGGCGGTGGGCGTCTGGGCCGCCTCGGAGAGCTTCAGCGGCCCGGTCAACTGGCGGCTGCACCTGCCGCGGACCTGGCTGGAGGACGCGCCGCGGCGCAGCCAGGCGCTGATCCCCGACGAGGTCGACGCCGAGAGCCTCGGCGACTGCGCCCTGGAGGCGGTGCTCGGCCTGCCGGCCCGCTGGGGGCTGCCAGTGCGCCCGGTGGTCGCGGACGCCAGGGACGCCGACGGGCTGCGGCTGGTGCGCCGGATGCGGGGCGAGCGGCTGCCGATGCTGGCCCGGATCAGCGGCTCGTTCCCGCTGCGGCCGGTCGCGCCGCTGCCGGGCCACCCGGCCGGACCGGGGCCCGCCTGCCAACTGCTCACCGCGGCCCGGGAACTGCGCCGGCCGGTGGTCTGGTCCGACCCGTCCGGCGAACTGCGCGGCGGGCTGGTCGCCGCCGTCCGGGTGCGTCCGGCCGGGCCCGGGGGCGCCCGCCAGGGCCGGGGCCGGCGCGGTGGCGGGGAGCTGCTGCTGCTCGGGATGGGCGCGGCCGGCGGGCGCTGGCCGGCCGAGCTGTGGCTCACCGACCTGGTGGACCTGCCGGTGGCCGCGCTGGTGCGGCTGGCCCGGCTGGCCGACCGGGTGGACCTGGACTTCACCAGGACCGCCGACCGGGTCGGGGTACGGGACTTCGCGGGCCGCTCGTTCGGCGGCTGGCACCGGCACATCACCCTGGCCTCGGCGGCGCACGCGGTCGCGGTGCTGGCCCGCGGCGACGACCGGCTGTACTGAGGTGGCGGGTTCAGTTGGCGGGGCCGGTCCGGTCGGTCCGGTCCGGTCGGTCGGTCGGGCTGCCCGTCGGACCGCCCGGCCGGTCGCCCGTCGGGTCGCCCGTCGGGTCGCCCGTCGCGTCTCCGGGACGGCCGGGCTCGGCGCGGGCCACCCGGTCGAGCAGGGTGCGGCGCACCCGGCTGAGCCTGAGCGCGAGCTGGATCTCGAAGGAGCGCTCGGGCTTCAGCCAGTCCGGGCCGAGCAGTTCGCCGATCCGCTCCAGCCGGCGCGCCACCGTGTTGGGGTGGACGTGCAGCCGCTGGGCGGCGTGGGTCGGGCTGTTGCCGGTGTCGAACCAGGCCTGGAGGGTGCGGGTCAGCTCGGTCAGCCGCTGCCGGTCGTAGTCGAGCACCGGGCCGACCGCCGACTCGATGAACCCCTCGACATCGTGGTTGTCGGCCAGCAGGACGCCCACGAAGCCGAGTTCGCGCGCCGAGGCGGCGCGGCCGACCGCGCCCAGCGAGGTCATCGCGTCCAGGCAGCGCAGCGCCTCCTGGTAGCCGTGGAAGACCGAGGTCGGATCGCTGACCGGCCCGGCCGCGCCGACCGTCACCGGCAGGCCGAGCAGCGGGGTGAGCTCCTCGGCGACCGCGCGGGCGGCCCGGCCCGGGTCGCTGCCGGGCAGCAGCAGCACCGCCCGGCCGTTGTGGACCCGTTTGAGGCCGCTCATCCGGTGGGCGTACAGCCCGGCCCAGGTCGCGGTCCTGCCCTGGGCCTCGCCCTCGGGCCGGGCGACCACCAGGACGTGCGCGGCGGACAGGTCGATGCCGAGCCGGCGGGCCCGGACGTCGAGCTGGCGGGGCGGGCGCTGCGGACTGCTCAGCAGTTCGTCGAGCAGTTCGTCGCCGACGTGGCGGACAGGGGCGGCCGAGCGCTGCCCCTCCAGCAGCAGGGCGACCGCGACCGCCTGGGCGATGCTCTGGCAGAACTCCGCGGCCAGGTCGGCCCGTCGGCCGGTCGGCCGGGCGAGCAGGGTGCCCAGATCGGTGGAGCCGGCCCGGACCGGGGCCGCCCACAGCGGTCCGGCCAGCCGGACCGGGCGGCCGGCCGCGTGGGTGTCGACGGCGGTGGCGACCACGGTCGGCCCGTCGAGTTCGGGCAGTTCGCCGGTCGAGGCCAGCACGGTGCCGTCGCTCGCGTACACCCGCAGGCCGAGATCGAGCCGGCGGCCGGCGTCGCGGACCAGGGCGTGCGGGTCGCGGCCGGAGAGCGCCAGGTCGACCAGGGCGCGGTGGGCCTCGGCGAGTTCGGCGACCGGGTCGGTCGCGCCGGGCGGGGTCGCCGGGTCGCCGGGCCGGGCCGCGGGGCGGGCGGGGGCCGCCGCGGCGGGGGAGGTCCGGGCGGCGCGCTCCAGCAGCCGGGCCTTCTCGATCGCCACCCCGGCGAGGTCGCCGAGCGCGGCCATCAGCGAGATCTCGTCGGTGGTGAAGTAGCGCACCGCGCGTTCGGCGACGTACAGGGTGCCGAACGGGCGGGCGCGGTGGCCGAGCGGGACGGCCATCACGGCGCGCAGCCCCTCGGCGCGGATCGCCGCGTCGACCACCGGGCTGCGCCGGATCCGCTCGTCCACGAGGAAGTCCGGGGTCCAGAACGGTCCCGGGTCGGCCGGGACGCCGCCGCCCAGGCCGAAGCCCTCGGGGACGGCCAGGCCGACCCGAAGCGAGCCGCTCGGGCCGTCGGTGGTGCGGATCCGGACCGGTCCGGGGACGCTGTCGCCGCCGGCCGGCTCGGCGGTGGTGAGGCAGGAGAGGTCGGCGCCCAGCAGCAGCCGGGCCCGGCGGGTGATCACCCGCAGCAGGCTGTCGAGTTCGTAGGGCAGGGCCAGGTCGCGGGCGGTGTCGGCGAGCGCGGCCAGCCCGGCCTCGCGGCGGCGCCGCTGCTGGGACCGGGAGCGGATGGACAGGCCGAGCTGCTCGATCCGGCAGATCGCCTCCCGCTCCGGGGCGGACTCGCAGCTGCGCCGGGCCTGCTCGACCAGCTCCGCCAGTTGGGCGGCCGGAGCCTCGCTGGCCAGCAGTTCCAGGACGCTGAACGCGATTGAGTCGGCGGACCGTCGCGTCATGACCTTCCCTCCCCCTGGGGCGTGTCGTGTGGATCGGCCCTGGTCCGCGACGCTCCCCCGGCCGTCGGCCGGGAGGTACCCCCCAGGGCACGCGCGCCCCGGCCCTGCGGCCGGGAGGTGCCCCCATCGCAGCGGCTCCGCCCCCAGCCCGGTGGCCGGGAGGTGCCGCTACCTCCGCCTTGCGGTGCACGCACCCCGACGCCGCGGCCTCGTCCGGGCTGGATCCACAAGACGCGCCCGGACCCCGTGAACGGAAGGAGTGCGTGACGGCCTGCAATCCGGAAGGTATGCGGGGGCGGTTGTTCCCGTCAAGAACAGGTCCGGGCCGTCCGGGCGGGGCCCGTGGTACTCGAGTGACTGATCATCAGGATGATTCAGCGGAAGGGAAGTCGGGCCGGTTCCTGATCGCCGGGCCGGGCGGCCGGGCGTCCCTCGACGGCGGTGTGCAGGCGCAGCCAGTGGTCGACCAGCAGCGGCACGCTCTGCTCCTCCAGCCGCCGGGCGACGGCGCCGTAGTCGATGCCGAGCCGGCCCAGCCGGTCCAGCACCGCCCGGGCCGCCTCGTACTGGCCGAGCAGGGTGTCGCCCTCCAGCCGGAGCTTGCGGACCGCCTCGTCCAGCACCGGCCTGGTCATCGCGTGCGCGGTGCCCCAGGAGACCAGCCCGGCCACGTACCGGGCCTGGGCGGCGGCCCCGCCCAGCGCCGAGTCGGTCCACAGCAGCCGCTGGGGGCGGGCCCCGGAGGCGCGCAGGGTGCGCCAGCGGCCGTCGCCGAGCCGCTCCTCGTACGCCCGGTACATCAGCCGGGCCGCCGCCTGGGCGGTGAGGCCGCGCAGCGCGGCGGCGTCCGGGCCGGCGGTCGCGGCCAGCCGCCGGTCGATCTCCCGGTCCACCCGGCCGACCGGGAGCGAGGCCACCGAGGCGATCGCGGCCAGCGGGAGGCCGGCCGCGAGCGCCTGCTCCAGGCCGTCGAAGTAGGCGTCCACCACCTGCCCGTAGCGCCGCACCGAGTACAGCCCGGTGGCGTGCACGCCGAGTCCGCGGCCGACGCAGTCGCGGATCGCGGTGAGGCCGGCGGCGGTGGCCGGGATCTTGACCAGCAGGTTGGGCCGGTCCACCGCGCGGGCCAGTTCGACGGCCTCGGCGACGGTCGCGGCGGCGTCGTGCGCCAGCCGGGGGTCCAGGTCGGCCGAGACCAGGCCGTCGTGGCCGTGGGTGGCGCGGTGGACGCCGAGGAACTCCTCGCAGACCAGCCGCAGGTCGTGCACGGTGGCGGCCCAGACCGAGCCCTCCGGGGAGACGTGGTGCTCCGCCAGTCGGGCCAACTGCTCGGCGTAGACGGGGTCGTGGCGCAGCGGTCCGGTCAGCAGGGCGGGGTTGGTGGTGGCGCCGCGCAGACCGGTGCGGTCGATCAGCCGGCCGAGCAGGCCCGAGGTGACCAGGCCGCGGTTGATCCCGTCCAGCCAGGGCGAGACACCCTCGGCGATCAGCGGCCGCAGGTCTCCGGTTCTGGGGTCGGCGGCCGGCGGTTTCTTCACTGCGGGATCACTGCTCCTCGGCTCTGTGACGGACCGAAAACGGTGCCGTGGCCGAGGATAGGCAGCAATTCGTGCCCGGAAAAGTGAGTGCCCCGGTCAATGTCAGGTCGGCCCCGGGTCAATGCCGGGCCGGGCGGGGGTCAATGCCGGGCATGGTCTTTGCGGGGCGTCCGGAGAAGTGGCCGCCGAGTATTTGATGGAGTGCGGCCCCACCTGACGTAGTGCCGGGAACTCCGTTGGCCGGTCGGCCGTCCACGGTCAACGATCAGTGGAACGCGCCCACGTCACCGAGGAGTTCGCCGCTGTGACCACCATTGCCGTCATCTATTGGTCCTCCACCGGAAATGTCGCCCGGCTGGCCGGGGCGGCGGCCGACGCCGCCGGCAAGGCGGGCGCCGAGGTGCGGCTGCGCCGGATCGCCGACCTGCCGGACGACACCTATGTACCGGGTACCGAGGAGGCCGCGCGGGAGCTGCGGGACCGCACCGCGGACGTCCCGGTGGCCACGCTCGACGACCTGGCCTGGGCGGACGGCATCCTGATCGGCACCCCGGTGCGGTTCGGCCTGCCGGCCGCGCCGGTGCTGCGGTTCGTCGACGCGACGGCGCCGCTGTCGATCCCCGGCGGGCTGGCCGACAAGGCGGTGTCCGCGTTCACCTCGGGTTCCGCGCCGCACGGCGGCCACGAGACGGCGATCCTCGCGCTGCACAACGCCTTCTGCCACTGGGGCTCGCTGATCCTGGCCACCGGCTCCACCGACCCGGTGCTGTTCCGCCCGCAGAACGGCAATCCGTACGGGGCCAGCGCGGTCTCCCGGAACGTGCCGGGCCAGGTGCACGAGGAGAACATCGCCGCCGTGGAGTTCCAGGCCCGCCGGGTGGTCCGGGTGGCCGGACTGCTCGGCGGCCTCGCCGACCAGTAGGGGCCCCGCCGGTCCGGGAGGGAGACGTCAGTGGACCACCTGCTCCTGGGACAGCTCGCCGACCGCCCCGCCGGGCAGCAGCCGGACTGGCCCGATCCATTCGAACTCGCCACTGCCAAGAAGGAGTTGGCCGACCGTCCGCCGCTGGTCGCGGCCGCCGACGTGCACCGGCTGCGGGCCCTGCTCGGCCGGGTCGCGCGGGGGGAGGCGCACGTCCTCCAGGCCGGCGACTGCGCCGAGGACCCGCAGGAGTGCACCGCCGGCGACACCGCCCGCAAGGCCGCGCTGCTCGACCTGCTGGCCGGGCGGCTGAAGCTCACCACCCACCGCCCGGTGCTCCGGATCGGCCGGATCGCCGGCCAGTTCGCCAAGCCCCGCTCCAGCCCCACCGAGCTCTGCGACGGCGTCGAACTCCCGGTCTACCGTGGACACCTGGTCAACGGCCCGGAACCCGACCCGGTCCGCCGCACCCCCGATCCGCGCCGGCTGGCGGCGGGCTACGAGGCGTCCCGCCGGGTGCTGGACCACCTGTCCCGGCTCGCCCCCGGTGACCCGTCCGTCGCCTGTCCGCCGGTGTGGACCAGCCACGAGGCGCTGCTGCTGGACTACGAGCTGCCGCTGCTCCGCCGGGACGCGCGGGGCCGCCCGCTGCTCGCCTCCACGCACTTCCCGTGGATCGGCGAGCGGACCCGGGACCCGGACGGCGCGCACGTCGCCCTGCTGGCCTCGGTGGTCAACCCGGTCGGCTGCAAGGTCGGTCCGACCACCACCCCGGCGGAACTGCTGCGGCTGTGCGCCCTGCTCGACCCCGGCCGGGAACCCGGTCGGCTCACCCTGATCGCCCGGCTCGGTGCCGACCGCGCCGCCGAGGTCCTCCCGGGGCTGGTCAGGGCGGTGCACGCGGCCGGCCACCCGGTGGTCTGGCTCAGCGACCCGATGCACGGCAACACCGTCGCCGGGCCGGACGGGCTCAAGACCCGGCTGGTGCCGGACCTGGTCCGGGAGGTCGAGGCGTTCCAGCAGGCGGTCCGGGCGGAGGGCGCCGCCGCCGGGGGCCTGCACCTGGAGACCACCCCCGACGACGTGACCGAGTGCGCCGACGACGCGGCCGGGCTGGCCCGGGTCGGCGACAAGTACACGAGCCTGTGCGACCCGCGGCTCAACCCGGGCCAGGCGGTCGCGGTGGTGTCCGCCTGGCGCGCCTGAGCGCCGGGCGCGCGGCCGCCGGTGCCGCGCACGCCCCACACGCCCTGCACGCCCTGCACTGCCCGCACGTCCCGTACTCACCGCACTGCCTGCACTGCCTGTACTGCCTGCACTGCCTGTACTGCCTGCTCCATCCCGTTCCGACCCGTGCACCACCCCCAACCCACCCGCGGCCCGAGCTGTTGGTCCGCGTCCCCCAGGGAGGTCCGCACATGAGAAACAAGGTGACACTGGTCACCGGCGCGGCGGGCGGCATCGGCGCCGCCGTGGTCCGGCTGCTGGCCGTTCGCGGCGCGCTGGTCGCGGCCGTGGACCGGGACGCCGACCGCCTCGCCGAGCTCACCGGCAAGCTGGCCGCCGAGGGCCTCACGGTGGCGGCCGTCCCCGCCGACGTCACCGACAGCGCCTCGGTCGAGGCCGCCGTCGACACCGCCGAGCGGGAGCTCGGCCCGATCGACCACCTGGTCAACAACGCCGGTGTGCTGCGGCTCGGCGAGGTCCGCGACCTCACCGACGAGGACTGGCGGACCACCTTCGCGATCAACGCGGAGGGCGTCTTCCGGGTCTCCCGGGCGGTGGTCCACCGGATGATCCCGCGCCGGCGGGGCGCGATCGTCACGGTCGCCTCCAACGCGGGCCTCACCCCGCGCGCCGAGATGGCCGCCTACGCGGCCTCCAAGGCGGCGGCCACC
>NZ_JZWY01000364.1:0-12012 GCF_000966955.1 Streptomyces sp. NRRL S-495 | reverse complement strand
GCGGCGGCCACCCACTTCACCAAGAGCCTCGGCCTGGAGGTCGCCCGCTACGGGATCCGCTGCAACGTGGTCGCGCCCGGCTCCACCGACACCCCGATGCTCAGCGCGATGTGGGCCGACGGCGTGGACGGCCGGGCCGCCACCGTCGCCGGGGTGCCGTCGGCCTTCAAGGTCGGCATCCCGCTCGGCAAGCTGGCCCGGCCCGAGGACGTCGCGTACGCCGTCGCCTTCCTGCTGTCCGACGAGGCGGGCCACATCACCCTGCACGACCTCACGGTGGACGGGGGTGCCGGGCTCGGTGCGTGACGCGACCCCTTCCCCGCTGGACCGGGTGCTGGCCGCCCGGCCGCCCGCGTTCGCGCTGCTGCACCGGCCCGAGGCCACCGGCCCGGGGGTGGTCGAGCTGCTGCTCGGCGAGGTGTCGGCGCCGGCCACGCTGGCGGACCTGCCGCTGGCCGAACTGCCGTCCGACCCCTCCCGGTCCGACCTCCCGCCGTCCGACCTCTCGGGATCCGGCGGCGAGCAGCACGAGCTGCTCGTCCTGGTCCCCTACCGGCAGATCGCCGAGCGCGGCTTCGAGGCGCCGGACGACGGCACCCCGCTGCTCGCGCTGACCGTCGCCGAGCAGTCGGAGCTGCCGCTCGCCGAGCTGCTCGACCGCCTCCCCGACGGCCCGGTCGACCTGACCGGCGGCGCCTTCGACATCGGCGACGAGGAGTACGCGCAGACCGTCCGCCGGGTGCTCGCCGAGGAGATCGGGGAGGGCACGGGCGCCAACTTCGTGCTCAGGCGCTCCTTCGTCGCCGCCGTCGGCGGGAACACCACCACCGCCGCGCTCACCCTGTTCCGCCGACTGCTCCAGCGGGAGACCGGCGCCTACTGGACCTTCCTGGTGCACACCGGGGAACGGACCCTGGTCGGCGCCACGCCCGAGCGGCACATCAGCGTGCACGGCGGGCGGGCGGTGATGAACCCGATCAGCGGCACCTACCGCTACCCGGAGCAGGGCCCGGAGCTGGACGGGCTGCTGGAGTTCCTGGCGGACCGCAAGGAGACCGACGAGCTCTGCATGGTGCTCGACGAGGAGCTCAAGATGATGGCCCGGATCTGCCCGGGCGGCGGCCGGGTGGTCGGCCCGTACCTCAAGGAGATGGCCCGGCTCGCGCACACCGAGTACTTCATCGAGGGCCGGACCCACCGGGACCCGCGCGAGGTGCTGCGCGAGACGCTGTTCGCGCCCACGGTCACCGGCAGCCCGCTGGAGTCCGCCGCCCGGGTGATCGCCAAGTACGAGCCCGGGGGCCGGGGTTACTACAGCGGAGTGGCCGCGCTGATCGGCCGGGACGCGGTCGGCGGGCGTTCCCTGGACTCCGGGATCCTGATCCGCACCGCCGACATCGACCCGGCCACCGGCCGGCTGGGGATCGGGGTGGGGGCGACCCTGGTGCGGCACTCGGACCCGCGCTCCGAGGTGGCCGAGACGGGCGCCAAGGCGGCCGGGCTGCTCGCCGCCGGCGGGGCCGGGCCGGCCGGGCCGTTCACCCCGGCGGACGGCCGCCGGGGCGGGTTCGCCGCACACCCCGAGGTGCGGGCGGCGCTGGCCGGGCGCAACCAGGACCTGTCCGGCTTCTGGCTCGCCGAGGTGTCCGGGCGGGCCCGTCCGCGCCCCGAACTGGCCGGCCTGCGGGTGCTGGTGGTGGACGCCGAGGACACCTTCACCGCGATGATCGGCCACCAGCTTCGGGCGCTCGGCCTGGAGGTCGGGGTGCGCCGGTTCGACGAGCCGTACTCGCGCGAGGGGGCCGACCTGGTGGTGCTCGGGCCCGGGCCCGGCGACCCGCGCGACACCTCCCATCCGAAGATCGCCCATCTCCGTACAGCGGCCCGGGAGTTGCTGGCCGCGCGACGGCCGTTCCTGGCGGTCTGCCTGAGCCACCAGGTGCTCTCCGCCGAGCTGGGCCTGCCGCTGGTCCGCCGGGCGGTGCCCAACCAGGGGGTGCAGCGCGCGGTCGACCTGTTCGGCGCCACCGAGCGGGTCGGCTTCTACAACACCTTCGCCGCGGTGTGGGACGCCTGCCCGGGCGGGCCAGCGGAGTTCGAGGCCCCCGGCGGCGGCGCGGTCCGGGTGGCCGGGGACGCCGCGACCGGCGAGGTGCACGCGCTGCGCGGGCCGGGCTTCGCCTCGGTGCAGTTCCACGCCGAGTCGGTGCTGACCCTCGGCGGCGTCCGGATCACCGGTGATCTGATCGCTCACGCGCTCGGATTGCCGGACCCCGTTCGAATAGCGCCCGAGGCTCCCGAATTCCCCTGACGGGTTGTACACGTCCCACAACCGTTCCATCCGAAAAAGCATTACCGGAGCCGGAAAAGCTCGACCGAACGACCGAACGACCGGATCACCGGATCACCGATCACCGGAACACCGACCAGAGGAGATCACCGTGCTGGACGACGCCATGGTGGACGCGTACCTCGCCCGGATCGGCGCCGAACGGCCCGAGCGGGCCGACCTCGCCGCGCTCACCCACCTCCAGGAACGGCAGGTGCTGTCCGTGCCGTTCGAGAACCTCGGCTACCACCTCGACGAGCCCATCCACATGGACGAGCAGGTCCTCGACAAGATCGTCCGGCAGCGCCGGGGCGGCGGCTGCTACGAGGTCAACCCGGCCCTCTCGTTCCTGCTCACCGCCCTCGGCTACCAGGTGGAGATCCTCCCCGGCCGGGTCCACCGCCCCGGCGGCACCCTCGGCGCGGCCCTGTGCCACCTCGCCCTGCGGGTCACCGTCGACGGCGAGCAGTGGCTGGTCGACACCGGCTTCGGCCGCAACAGCCGGCACCCGCTGCGGCTGGCCTCGCGCGAGGTCCAGCAGGACCCGGACGGCGAGTACCGGCTGGCCGACGTCGAGGGCGGCGGCTTCGACGTGTTCCTCAACGGCAAGCCGCTGTACCGGCTGGAGGACCGCCCGGTGCGGATCGAGGACTTCCGCCCGACCCTCTGGTGGTACCGCACCGCGCCCGAATCCCCGTTCCTGCAGGACGTGTTCTGCTCGCTGCGGACCGAGGACGGCCGGATCACCCTCAAGGGCAACCAGCTCTCCACGGTGGCCGGCGGCGAGCGCGGCAGCCAGGAGTTCGGCACCGACGCCGCCGTCCTGGAGGCGTACAAGACCTACTTCGGGTTCAGCCTCGACCGGCTGCCCGACCAGCCGTCCGGCGGGGTCACCGCCGCCGTCCAGACGGGATGAGCCCCGCCATGACCACCACCGGACCCGGCCCGGACGCCGGCCTCCCGCCCACCGACCCGGCCCAGCTGCCCCTGGTCTTCGCCGCGGCCTTCAACGCCGGCGACGCGCAGGCCGTGGAGCGGCTCTTCGAGCCCGGCGCGGTCTTCGTCAACGCGCCCGGCGAGGTGGTGACCGGCGACGAGCGGCGCGCCGCCACCGGCCGGTTCCTCGCCTTCGGCCTGCCGATCCGGATCGAGGTCCGGCAGTGCTACGTGGCCGGCGACCTCGCGCTGCTGATCGGGGACTACCTGATCGAGGGCGAGGGCCCGGACGGTCCGCTCCGCGACGAGGGCACGGCCACCGACGTCGCCCGGCGCGGCACGGACGGCCGCTGGCGCTACGCGATCGACAACCCGCCCGGCACCGCCCGCTGACCCGAGGAAGGACCGCTGTGCCTGCTGCAGCCAACCCCGCCGCCGATCCGCTGCTGGACCTGCCGTTCGACGCCGTGCCGGACCCCGACGAGTACCTGCGCGCCGCGATGCGCTGGCACTTCTCGCCGGAGACCGGCTCGCCGTTCTGGCTGGCCCGGGCCGCGGGCCTCGGCTTCGACCCGCTCACCGAGGTCCGCACCCACGCCGACCTCGCCAAGTTCCCCAACCTCGCCGGCGAGCTGCGCACCGCCCGGGTCGAGGACCTGATCCCGCGCGGCTACGGCGACCGCCCCGAGGTGGTCGGCGTCTACGAGAGCGGCGGCACCACCGGCGCGCCCAAGCGGATCGTGCTGCTGCGCGACTGGCTGGACCGGCTGCTCGGCTGGTCCAGCGCCCAGCTCGACGGCCACGGCGTGCCGCAGGGCGTCAACTGGCTGGTGGTCGCCCCCACCGGCCCGCACATGGTCGGCGACGTGATCAAGGCCCAGACCGCCTACCGCGGCGGCCTGTCCTTCACCGTCGACCTCGACCCGCGCTGGGTGAAGCGGCTGATCTCCGACGGTAAGGGCGCCGAGGCCGGCGCGTACGCCGAGCACATCGTCGACCAGGTCGCGTACCTGCTGGAGACCCAGGACATCGGCGTGCTGATGTGCACCCCGCCGGTGCTGGAGCGGATCGCCCGCCGGGACGGCCTGGCCAAGCTGGTCGGCGAGAAGATCCGGGCGATCAACTGGGTCGGCACCCAGATGGACCCGGACACCCGCCACCTCTACCGCACCGAGGTCTTCCCGAACGCCGTGCTCTACAGCGGCTACGGCTCGACCATGATCCTCGGCAACGCCAGTGAGCGGCACGGACTGACCGACGACGACCCCTGCGTCTACGACCCCTACTCGCCGTACATGAGCTTCGGCGTGATCGACCCGGAGACCGGGCGGACGGTGGAGTACGGCGAGCGCGGGCAGGTGGTCATGCACCACGTGTCCAAGAGCCTGCTGATGCCCAACAACCTGGAGCGCGACCACGGCACCCGGATCGCCGCGCTGCCCGGGCACCTCGGCGACGCGGTGGCGGACATCGCCCCGGTCCAGGAGTTCGACAACGAGACCGTGATCGAGGGGGTGTACTGATGACGCAGCCCGAACAGCAGCCCGAACAGCAGCCCGCACAGCCCGCGCAGCAGCCCGCCCTGCTCCAGTTGGACGCGCTCGGCCCCGGCGAGCCGTTCCGGGCCCGGCGCCGCACCGAGGTGGCCGAGGTCACCGGCGCGCCGTTCGCCGAACTCAGCCTCGTCCCCAAGTTGTTCGTCACCCGGGCGATGCGCGCCCTGCACGCGGCCGAGTCGCTGCCGGCCGAGGAGCGCTTCGCCGCGCTGGCCCGGGCCGGCCGGATCTTCACCTCGGAGACCATCGACGGCCTGGACTTCCCGTCCTACGAGCGCGCCGTCGCCCGGGTCTCCGGGGTGCCGATCACGGTCGTCCGGGACGCCACCCGGGCCATCGCCGACTCGGCCGAGAAGGCCGGCTGGTCCGCCTACCGGGCCCGGCCGGCCGGCGCGGTCAGTGACTGGCGGGACGGCGCCACCCTCGACGGCAGCGCCGTCTGGACCAGGCGCGGCGAGGTCTTCGCCGTCCACGCGGCCGGCAACCACCCCGGCCCGCACGGGCTCTGGCTGGAGGCGCTGGCACTCGGCTACCGGGTCGCCGTCCGCCCCTCCCGCCGCGAGCCGCTGACCCCGCACCGGCTGGTCACCGCGCTGCGGCTGGCGGGCTTCGCCGCCGACCAGGTGATGCTGCTGCCCACCGACCACGAGGCCGCGGACGAGATCCTGGCCGGCGCCGACCTGGGCATGGTCTACGGCGGCGACGAGGTGGTCCGCAAGTACGCGGGCAGCACCGTGCTGCCGCAGGGCCCCGGCCGGTCCAAGATCCTGGTCACCCGGGACACCGACTGGCGCGAGCACCTGGACACCATCGTCGACTCGATCGCCCACCAGGGCGGCGTGGCCTGCATCAACGCCACCGCCGTCCTGGTCGAGGGCGACCCGGCCCCGCTGGCCCGGGCGATCGCGGAGCGGCTGGCCGGGATCCCGAGCCTGCCGCCGGAGGACGAGAAGGCGGTGCTCTCGGTCCAGCCGGTGGCCGAGGCCCGGGCGATCGAGGCCTATCTGCTGCGCCGGGCGGCCGGCACCAGGGCCTGGCTCGGCGGGGACGGCGTGGTGGCCGAACTCGGCGACGGCAGCGCGGTGCTGCGCCCGGCCGTGCACCAGCTGGACCGGCCGGACGCCGAGCAGACCGGTGTCGAACTCGCCTTCCCCTGCGTCTGGGTGGCGCCGTGGACACCGGAGGCGGGGGTGGCGCCGCTGCGGAACTCGCTGGTGCTGACCGCGCTCACCGGGGACGACGCGCTGTTCGACCGGCTGCTCCGGGAGCCGAGCATCAGCAACGTCTACCGGGGCGACCATCCGACGTACTGGATCCGGCCCGGGGTGCCGCACGACGGCTACCTGGGGGAGTTCCTGATGCGGACCAAGACCGTCATCCGGGGCTGAACCGGGCGGGGACCTCGTGGGCCGGTGCCCGCGAGGTCCCCGCGCCGTTCTCCCTGCCGGCCGCTCAGTGGCCGCTCAGTCGCGCAGCGCCCGGTCCACCAGGGCGCCGGCCATGCCGGTGTACCCGGCCGGGTCGCACAGCTCCGCGATCTCCGCGGAGGTGAAGTGCCCCTCCAGTCCGCCCTGTTCGGCCAGCACCTCGGCCAGCGGCCGGCCCTCCCGGTCGGCGGTCAGCGAGGCCTCGGTGAGCAGCTGCCGGGCCACCGCCTTGCCGAGCTTCGGCGCCAGCCGGGCGGCGATCCGCTCGGAGACCAGCTGTCCGCCGGTGAGCCCCAGATTGGCCCGCATCCGCTCCGGCCGGACCAGCAGCCCCTCGGCCAGCTCCACCGAGGTGTGCGCGGCGCCGCCGGCCAGCCGCAGGCACTCGCGCAGCAGCAGCCACTCGGCGTGCCAGGCGCCGCCCGAGCGCTCGTCCTCGGTGACCAGGCACTGGGTCAGTCCGGCCGCGAGCACCGGGACCTGGAGGGCGGCGCTGCGCAGCAGGGTGGCCAGCACCGGGTTGCGCTTGTGCGGCATCGCGGAGGAGGCGCCGCGTCCGGCCACCGCCGGTTCGACCACCTCGCCGACCTCGGTGCGGGTCAGTGACTGCACGTCCACCGCGATCTTGCCGAGCGCGCCGGCGGTGAAGGCGAGCGCGGCGGCCAGGTCGGCCATCGGGGTGCGCAGCGCGTGCCAGGGCAGCACCGGCCGGGCGAGTCCGGTCTCGGCGGCGAAGGCGTCCAGCAGCCGGTCCAGGTAGGCGCCGGCGTCCACCTCCGGGTCCGGGCCGTCCAGCCGGGCGTACTCCAGGTAGCCGGCCAGGGTGCCGGCGGCGCCGCCCAGCGCGACCGGCAGCCCGTCCGCGAGGACGGCGGCGAGCCGGCGGTCGGCGTCCAGCACCAGTCGGCGCCAGCCGGCCGCCTTGAGGCCGAAGGTGGTGGGCACCGCGTGCAGGGCGAGGGTGCGCCCGGCCAGCACGGTGTCCCGGTGCTCGGCGGCCAGGCCGGCGAGCGCGTGGGCGGTGCGGCCGAGGTCGGCGCGGATCAGGGCCAGCGCCCGGGCGGCGACCAGCATGGCGCCGGTGTCCAGGATGTCCTGGCTGGTCGAGCCGCGGTGCACGTACTCGGCGGCGGCCGGGTCCTCGGCGGCGACCGCCAGGGTCAGCGCCTGGACCAGGCCGACCACCGGATTGGCGGTCTCCCGGCAGGCCAGGGCCAGCTCCCGGACGTCGAACCGCTCGGCCCGGGCGGCCCGGGTGATCGCGGCGGCCGCGGCGGGCGGCACCGTGCCCAGACCGGCCTGGGCGCGGGCCAGTGCCGCTTCGGCGTCCAGCATGGCCTGGAGCCAGGCGCGGTCGGTCACGGCCGCCTCGACCGGGGTGCCGGCCCGGACGGGGGAGAGCAGTCCGGTGTCGGGCTCCGCCGGGGCCGGCGGGCTGGGGTGTGCGGTCATACGACGACGCCTCTCGGTTCGGACTCGGCTGACCCGGCGGACTCTACGGAGCCGGTGGACACCCTCGACCCGGTGGATGCCACGGAGCCGGCCGAGGCCGGGCCGGGGGCGGCAGCCGGGTCGGGGGCGGCGGTCGGCCACTCGGGGGCCGGGGAGAGCGCCAGCACCGCCCGGGCGATGGCGTCGGAGTCGCCGAGGGTCACCGAGTCGACGCCGGGCCGGATGCCCGCCGCGGTGACCCAGTGCACCGACTCGGTCGGCACCCCGTACGCGAAGCGGCGCGGGTGCGCCCGGCCGCGGCCGTCCAGCAGCCGGTAGGGCCGCTCGGTGACGGCGAGGCCGCCGGTCGGATAGCCCGTCCCGGCGGGGCCGGGGATCCGGTAGGCGGCGCACTGCTCGGTGTCCAGCAGGTGCCGCAGCAGCGGGTCGTCGGTGCGCCGCAGGTCGGGTTCCGGCAGCCGGGCCTCGACCAGGACCGAGGCCCGGACCGGCGGGCCCGGTACGGCGGTCGAGTGCGCGGCGAAGGCCGGGTCGACGGGGTCGATCCGGATCTCGGTGCCGGGGCCGAGGAGTTCCACCACCCCGGCCTCGATCAGCGCGATCAGCTGCTCGATCCGCTCCACCGGCGGTCCGATGGAGAGGAAGGCGTTCAGCGGGGTGTACCAGCCGTCGAGGTCGTCCCGGTAGGAGTCGCCCGCGATGCCGCTGTGGTCGACCGCCATCCGGATCTCGTTGCGCAGGTCGCGCAGCACGTCCAGGGCGGCCTTGAGCGGGCCGCTGAGGTTCCCGGCCCTGGCCTCGGCGACGTCGTGGCGCAGGTGGTCGAGCAGCCAGTCGCGGAAGTCCGCGCGGTCGGTGAACTCCCGTCCGGCGTAGGGGCGGGAGAGCCGGTCCCAGCTCCAGCGGTCGGCCTCGGGGATGCCGTGGTCGTCGAGGACGGCGGCCGGGTCGTCGGCGGTCAGGAAGCGGTCGGTGAACGCCTCGCGCTCGGCGCCGCGGGCCCGGGCGGTGAGCAGCGCGCCGTAGTAGACGGCCTCCACCTCGCGGGAGACCAGCGGCCAGAGGTCGGTGGCGAACCGCACCGGCCCGCCCCGGCGGGTGCGTTCCCGCAGCTCGGCGACCACCTCGGCGGTGAGCAGCCGGGGCAGGTGGCGGCCGTACGCGCCCTTCTCGTTCTCGCCGCGCGCGTGGTACGGGATGCCGCGCCGCGAGGTGGCGTACAGCCGGGGCTCGGCGCCGGAGGGCCGGTACACCAGGCCGCCGTCCGCCGGCTCGAACCGGCCGCCCCGGCCGAGGGTGAACAGCGCCATGTGGTCGAAGAAGTTGAGGCCGAGGCCGCGCAGCAGCACGGTCTGGCCCGGGCGCGCGGTGACATGGACGTCGGCGGGGTTGGCGGGGGTGATGTAGTCGAGGTGGTGGATCCTGGCCAGGCTGGCGGTGCGGGCCTCGCGCGGGGTGGGCCGGGCGGGGAGGTGGCCCTGGGCGAGCACGATGGCGTCCAGCCGGTTCAGCCGGGTGCCGTCCTCCAGCCGGACGCCCTGCGGGCCGCCGGGGAAGCCGTGCGCGTCGGCCATCGCGACCGCCCGGGAGCGGTGCACCCGGACGGTCACGGTCGGCGGGGCGGCGGCGACCACGGCCCGGAAGGCGGCGTGCAGGTAGTGGCCGTAGAAGGCGCGGGTCGGGTAGGTGTTCGGCCCGAGGGCGGCGGCCTCGGCCAGGGCCGCCCCGTCGGGGCCGTCCGGCTGCCGGCCGGTGCCGCCCGGTTCGTGCGCGGGCGGCTCGTGGCGGCCCGGTTCGTGCCCGTCCCGGCCCGCCGCCTGCCCCGCCGGCCGGCCCGCCGGCCGGTCGGGACTGCCCTCGGAGGCAAGCGACTTCGCCCATTCGTACAGGCTGGGGCCGGGTTCGACGGGTCCGTCGATCCGGACGCTGTCGTCGGTGTACACGGTGATCTGGGAGGCCACCGTGTTCATCAGGAGGTGTCGGGACTGGTCGGTGCGCCAGACCCGGCCCGCGCCGGGGGGTGCCGGGTCCACCACGTGCACGGTGACGGTGGCCCCGGAGGGGCTGGACCGTTCGTTCGCGCAGAGTCGTTCCAGCACCGATAGACCGCGAGGACCCGCGCCGATGACGCAGATCTGGAGGTGACTGTCGATCATGCCCACGGCTCGAAATCGTAGTTGTGATCATCCGATGATGAAAAGGTCTTGACGCCGTGCATCCAGGCAACCCGCTCGTGCAACTCACCCTCGGAGAGCGCTCCGAGCAGCCGGTTCCTGACCCGCGCCGCCTCGCCCGCGGGGTGCCAGAGCCGGATCGATTCCCGCGCGGCACGCTGCACCGCCGCCGTACGAGCCTGCCGTTCGGAGGCGAACCTGGCAAGGGTGTCCGCGAGTTCAGTGGTCTCGACCATCAACTCGCCCAGCAGCACGGCATCCTCCAGCGCCTGGCAGGCCCCCTGCGCCGCGTAGTGCAGCATCGGATGCGCGGCGTCGCCGAGCAGCACCACCCGGCCGTCCGTCCACCGCCGCACCGGGTCCCGGTCCACCAGCACCCAGGAGCGCCAGCCCTCGCCGAGCGCCAGCAGCCGCCGGGCGTTCGGCGCGGTCAGACCGGCCAGCTGCTCCCCGACCAGCTCCTCGTCCACCGCCACCCCGGCGAGCGCCTCGGTGGCGCCGTTGTCCCGGGAGGCGGCCAGGTTGAGGAACGCCCCGCCGGCGATCGGGTAGTGGACGAAATGGCAGTGCGGGCCGGTCCACCAGGTCACCGAGGTGGGCAGCCGCAGCTCCTCGGGGACCAGCTCCATCGGGACCACCGCCCGGTAGACGGTGATCCCGGAGATCCGCGGCTCGCCGTCGCCGACCAGCTGGGCGCGGACCGCCGAATGGATGCCGTCCGCCCCGACCAGCACGTCGCCGCGCACCGAGCCGCCGTCCGCCAGCAGCGCGGTGGCGCCCCCGGCGTCCTGCCGGTAGCCGGTGACGGCGGTCGCGGCGCGCAGCTCGATCCGCGGCTCCGCCCGGCAGGCGCGCAGCAGCAGCCCGTGCAGCTCGGCCCGGTGCACCACCACGTACGGGTTGCCGAACCGCTGCCGGTACCGCTCGGTGAGGGTCAGGCTGGTGACGTGCTCGCCGGTGACGCCGTCCATGAAGCGCAGTTCGGCCATGTGCACCCCGGCCGCCCGGACGGCGTCGCCGAGGCCCAGCCGCTCCAGCGCGAGGATGCCGTTCGGCGCGATCTGGATGCCCGCCCCGATCTCGGCGAACTCCGGCGCCCGCTCCAGGACCACCGCCCGGTGGCCGGCCCGGGCGAGGGCCAGCGCGGCGGCCAGCCCGCCGATCCCGCCGCCGGCCACCAGGACGGTGGCCGGGCCGTCGTGGCGCGCCGTCACCGGACCGGCCCGTCGTCCTCGGCGGCCGCCAGCCGGCGGGCCAGTTCCAGCCGCTTGATCTTGGTGGTGGCGGTGGCCGGGAGCTCGCCCAGCCGCCACTGCACCGGATCGGCCATCGGCGGCAGGCCCGCCGCGGCGGCCCGCCAGGCGGCCGGTTCCACCGGCAGGTCGTCCTTGGTGCAGATCACCGGCACCGCCCGGCCGTCCGCGCCGGGGACGATCACCACCTCGGCGAGCTGCGGGAGGCGGGCGAACAGCGCGTCCTCGGCGGCCAGGGTGGAGCCGAAGCCCTCGATCAGGTCGACCTCGCGGTCCAGCAGGTGCACACAGCCCCAGCGGGTGCGGTAGCCGACGTCGCCCATCCGCCACCAGCCGTCCTCGACCTGCTGGTCGTACCGGGCCTGCTCGCCGAGGTAGGTGACGATCCGGCCGTCACTGCGGACCTCGATGTACCCGGGGTTGTCCGCCGACGGGGGCCGGCCGTCGCGGCTCACCACCCGGACGTCGGTGAAGCCGGGGAAGGGCATGCCCACGCAGCGGCCGTCCGCGTCCGCGCCGCGCCGCCGGGAGAACGAGCGCACCACCGCCGGGCCGACCTCGCTCTGCCCGTACAGCTGGCCGAAGACCGGCGCGGTGCGGGCGGAGGCGGCGAGCATGGTCCGCACGGTGCGGGGGTGGATCGCGTCGAAGGTCGAGGAGAACAGCTTGACGTTGGCCAGCGGGCGGCGCGGGTCCTCGGCGAGTTCCTCCCACTCCATGAAGGAGTTGGGGTGGGCCTCCAGGATCCCGGGGCGCAGCCGGGCGAACAGCTCGGCCACGTGCCCGGCCTCCGAGTGGGCCAGCACCAGGATCGGGAAGCCGCGGAACAGCGAGATCGCCAGCGCGGTGATCAGCCGGGAGTGGACGAAGGAGACATGGATGGTG
>NZ_JZWY01000363.1:0-8456 GCF_000966955.1 Streptomyces sp. NRRL S-495 | reverse complement strand
GGACGAAGGAGACATGGATGGCGATGGTCTCCCGGCCCGGGACCACCGGCCGCAGCACGAGCGCCTGCGGCCGGTAGCGGGCCTCCAGGGTGCGGCCGGTGTGCACGGCCAGCTTGGGCGTGCCGGTGGTGCCGGAGGTGTGGGTGATCAGCGTCGGGTGGTCCGGTGGCGCGGTGACCGGCGCGACCCGGGGCGAGCCGGCCAGGGCGGCCAGCTCGACCGCCCCGGGGTGGCTGCCGGAGGCCAGCAGGACGGTGGCGGCCAGCTCGAAGACCTCGGCCGGCAGCTCCTTGGCGAGCTTGACCGCGTCGGTGACCAGGAACGGCTCGTCGGTGCGGCGGACCAGCTCGGCGACGGTCCCGCCGTCCAGCTGGGGCGAGAGCAGCACCGGGACGGCGCCGATCCGGGCCGTGGCACAGGCGAGCAGGGTGATGTCGAAGCTGTTCGACTTGTGGACCACCACCCGGCGGCCCGGCCGGACCCCGGCGGCCCACAGCCGGGAGGCGTGGTCGTCGACCAGGTCGGCGAGCTCGGCGACGGTGGACCGCCGGCCCAGCTCGGGGGCGATGTCGAGGTCGTGGTCGAGGATCACCACGTTCGCGCCGTTCCGGACGGCGGCCCGCTCGAAGAGCGTGCCCAGTCGGATTCCCCGGTTGGCAATGCGCTGAAGGAGCACCGTTCCGCCCTCTCGTGGGATTAGGGTCGCTGTGCTTTCAGGGGTTCCGTCCCGGGGCTGTGCCGCCGGGACGCTGTGCCAGGAGCCTTTTTCGGAATCTCTTCCAGGGGGGGATCGGGTCAGTTGTCCTTCTCGACGACCCGCTTGATCCGCTCCAGGGTCACCCCGAGGTCGGCCGCGACCTTCTCGCCCCACTCGGCGAAGAAGCGGCGCTTCGCGTCCTCGTCCATCCCGGCGGTGATGCCGCGGATCCCCTCGGTGGCGGCGCCCATCCGGAAGTGGTGCACCAGCACGCTGTGGTCGGCGTCCGGGTCCGCGCCGGGGGCCACGTCGAAGGCCCAGACGCTGTCCTGGGCGCGCCCGCCGGTGTCCCGCATGGCCCAGCGGAAGGTCCGGCCGGGCTCGGCCGCGACCACCTCGGCGTGGGTGTACCAGGTGCCGCGGACCACCGGCGCCCAGGCGACCACGTCCGGGCTGCGCAGGTTCTCGCCGCGGAACACCGAACCGACCTCGGCGGGCGCGCCGGAGATCCAGCTGCCGCCCTGGCATTCCGGGCTCCACTCGCCGCAGCGCGGGAGGTCGCTGATCACCGAATAGATCTCGTCGGGGGTGGCGGAAATCCGGATCTCGGCCCGGGAACGGAAAAGCGGGGCGTTTTCTGCGCTGTTTTCTCCCATGGCCGGAATCCTGGGTGGCGGCCCGCGGGAGGGTCAAAGGCGTACCGACGGGTCCGTCAAGTCCGGCCGTGGACCTGACACATCGCGCCCGGAACCGGTTCGGGGGCCACCGGCCGGATGTTAGAGACGTGTCCTACAGCTCGAGGCCGAAGTGCAGTGCGGTGACCGCCATCCGGTGTGCGTGGTAGAACCGGTGCGCGCCGTGGTTGGCCGTCCCCGAGTCCAGTTCGATCCGGACGCAGCCGGCCGCCGCGGCCCGCTCCCTGAGCACCGCGAACAGCCGCCCGCCGACCCCGGCCGAGCGGGCCGACGGCGCGGTCACCAGGTCGTCGACGAAGAACAGCCGCCCCCGGCTGGTGGCCAGCACCCGGTGGGCGGCCACCGCCAGGCAGCGCCCCCGCCCGTCGTACGCGGCGGTGAACACCAGCCCCTGGGCGTGCGCCTCGGCCGCGAAGGCGGCGAAGCCGGCCGCCCCGAGCGCCGGACGCAGCGCCAGCAGCAGCGGTGCGACGTCCCGCAGCAGCGCGGGCCCGTCCGGCCCGACGTCCACGAAGGTGAGTTCCATCGCCGGTGACCGCCCCTAGCCGGGTGCGCCGTACACCGCGAGGAACGCCGCCACGCCGTGCTCGACGACCTCGGAGATCCGCTCGGCCGGCATCGGCAGCGCGCCGTAGAAGGTGGGCTGGGCGACGGCGAGGAAGGTCAGCAGGTTGAGCATCCGGGCGGCCTCCGCCGGGTCCGGCACCACCAGCAGCCCGCGCTCGGCGAACTCGGCCATCCAGTGCGTCAGGACCCGGTGGGTCTCCCGGGGCCCGGCCTCCTGCCAGGCCTCCAGCACCGCCGGGCGGATGTGCAGCGCCTCGGCCTCGATGGTGCGGACCAGGGCCCAGTGCTCGGCGAAGGTGGTGAGCGAGTCGACCCGCTCCAGGCCGAAGTCGACGAGGTCGGTGCGCAGGTCGACGATCTTCCGCAGATGGCGGTCGGCGATCTTCGCCTGGGTGGCGGCCACCGCGGTGGCGCCCTCCAGGATCACCGACCGGAACAGCTGCTCCTTGTCGGCGAAGTGGTTGTAGATGGTCCGCTTGGAGACGCCGGCCTCGGCGGCGATGGCGTCCACGCTGGTGCGGGTGAAGCCCTCGCGGCCGAACACGGTGCGCGCCGCGCGGGCGATCGCCACCCGCTTCTCCGGCATGCCGCGGCGCGCGGTGGCCGGGGCGGCATCCGCGTCGGCGGGTCTCGCGTCCGGGGTGGTCGCGTCCGGGGCGGTCTGTTCGGTCACGGGGAAATCCTCCTTGCAGTGCACTACATCGTGTAGTTTACGACATGCTTGACGTGAAGCGGACTTCAAGTCCTACGCTCGTCGGTACGTCCGGAAGTCCCAGGAGGGAAGCGTTCCATGGCCGTTCAGCTGAACCACACGATCGTCCCGGCACGGGACGACGAGGAGACCGCGCGCTTCCTGACCGAGATCCTCGGTCTGGCCGCCCCCGTGCGCAGCGAGCCCTTCCTCGTCGTCCGGCTCGCCAACGACGTCGCGATGGACGTCATGCGGATCGACGGGCCGGTCCCCACCGGGCACTACGCCTTCCTGGTCGGGGACGAGGAGTTCGACGAGATCCTCGGCCGGGTCCAGGACCGCGGGATCACCTACTGGGCCGACCCGTTCCACCGCCACGCCGGTCGCGTCAACGACTGGTTCGGCGGCCGCGGCGCCTACTTCGAGGACCCGAACGGCCACAACCTGGAGATCATGACCCGCGCCTCCGGCGCCAGCCGCTAGGGCGCCCACGACTGCCCGGCCGCGGCCCCGGGGGGAGGCCGCGGCCGGGCCCCGCAGCCGTGACCGTCCGTCAGAACCCGTTCGTCGGCGACCTGACAGAGATCGGATACGGACGGGATTGCTCCGCCCCCGCGCGGGTTAGCCTCCCGGCATGATCGAGACCAAGGGGCCGGTGCACCGGCCGGGAGACGACGAGTACGACGCCCGACGGACCGGCTACAACCTCGCGCTGGACCACCGCCCGGCGCTGGTGGTGTCCGCCGCCGACACCGCCGATGTGATCGCCGCCGTCCGGTACGCCGCCGAGCACGGCCTCGCCGTCGCCGTCCGCGCCACCGGCCACGGCATCTCCGTCCCCACCGACGGCCAACTGGTGATCGACACCGCCGCGCTGGACGAGGTCGCCGTCGACCCGGTCGCCCGGACCGCCACCGTCGGGGCCGGCGTCCGCTGGCGCCAGGTGATCGACGCCGCCGCACCGCACGGCCTCGCCCCGCTGAGCGGCTCCAACCCCGACGTCGGCGCGGTCGGCTACACCCTCGGTGGCGGCATCGGCCTGCTCGGCCGCGCCCACGGCTTCGCCGCCGACCACGTCCGCCGGCTGGAGGTCGTCACCGCCGACGGCCGACTGCTCGGGACCGGTCCCGGGGCCGAACCCGACCTGTTCTGGGCCCTGCGCGGCGGCAAGGACAACTTCGGCATCGTCACCGCGATGGAGATCGACCTCGTCCCCTGCTCCGGCCTCTACGGCGGCGGCCTCTACTACCCCGCCGAATCCGCCGCCGCCGCGCTGCACGGCTGGGCCGAGTGGAGCCGGACCGTCCCCGAGGAACTCGCCACCTCCGCCCAGCTGATCCGCTACCCCGACCTCGACGCCGTGCCGGAGCCGATCCGCGGCCGCTACGCCGTCGTCCTGCGGGTCGCCTGGAGCGGCCCGGCCGAGCAGGGCGAGGAATGGGTCCGGCCGCTGCGCGCCTTCGGCACCCCGCTCCTCGACACCGTCCGCGAGCTGCCCTTCACCGAGGCCGGCACGATCCACCACGAGCCGCCGTTCGCGCACCCCGCGTACGACCGCAACACCGCCCTGCGCGAGTTCACCGGCGCGACGGCGGACGCCGTACTGGAACTCGCCGGACCGGACGCCGACAGCCCGCTGATCGTCGAGATCCGGCTCCAGGGCGGCGCCTACTCGCGCGAGCCCGCCGTCCCGAACGCCGTCGGCGGCCGGGACGCCGGCTACCTGGCCTTCTCCACCAGCATGATCGGCCCGGTCGCGCTGGACGGACTGCGCACCGCGCACGCCGCCCTGCACGAGCGGCTGCGCCCGTGGTCCACCGGCGGCGCGCTCGCCAACTTCTTCGGCCTGGACGACGCCGACCCGGCCGTCGTGCGCACCGCCTACCCGGAGCCCGTGCACCGGCGGCTCACCGAGCTCAAGGCGGTCTACGACCCGGGGAACCTCTTCCGGCTCAACTTCAACATCCCGCCCGCCGGCTGACCCGCCCGCTCCTCCGGTCTTCCGACCTTCTAACCTTCCAGTCTCCTGACCTCCTCGTCTGCCCGTTCGGACTGCCCTCGCGGACCACTCCGCGGACCGCCCCGGCAACGGTTCGCGGCCGGCGCGGGCTCTGGGTGGACGAGGAGGTACTCATGGGAGCCAAGAAGGCCGAGCGGGACGCCGATTTCAACGCGTTCGTGACCGGTGCCTGGCCACGTCTGATGCGAACGGCGTTCCTGCTGACCGGGGACCGCTACCTCGCCGAGGACGTGGTGCAGACCGCACTGGAGCGGACCTACGCCGCCTGGGGGAGGGTCACCAAGGCCGACGAGCCGTACGCCTACGTGCGCCGGATCGTCATCAACGAGCACGCCCGCCGCTTCCGGCGCCGCGTCCCGGAGCAGCTGGTCAACGCCGTGCCGGAACGCACCGGCCCGGACGGCTTCGCCCGCCTGGACGAGCGGGCCGCCCTGCTGGAGGCCCTCGGCACCCTGCCGCCGGGCCAGCGGCAGGCGGTGGTGCTGCGCTACTGGGAGGACCTGAGCGAGTCCCAGGCCGCCGCCGCCATGGGCTGTTCGGTGGGCACGGTCAAGAGCCAGGCGTCGAAGGGCATCGCCAAGCTGCGCGAGGTCTCCTCACTCATCACCATGACGAGCATCGGAGGTGCGGCATGAACCGCGACGAGGCGCAGGCGACCGAGGTGGCGGGCGGCGAGGAGGTGGCCCGGGCACTGGCCGGGCTGGTGGAGACGATGGAGACCGGCCCGGCGCCGTACCCGGCGGTGCTGGCCGGCGGCCGGCGGCGGGTGGTCCGGCGGCGGACGTCCATGGGCGGGGCGCTGGCGCTGGCCCTGGTCGCCGCCCTCGGCGGAGTGGCGGCGGTGAACGGTGGGGCCGGCGGACCGGGCGGCGGCACGACGGCCGTGACGTCGAGCGCGGACGTGTCGACCGTGCTGACCCCGGCCGCCGGAGGGCCCGCCGCGACCCCGGGCGCCCCCCGCGACCCGCTCGTCCCGACCCGGATCCAGGTGCTCGCCGGCACCAAGGACGGCAAGCCCTGGAGCGTCTGGGCGGCCCTGTGGCCGGCCCCCGGCAAGGAGGGGATCCGCGAGCAGGCCCGGCTGATCTGGCAGGAGGACGCCGACGCCGGCTCCCCCTGGCCCGCGCCCACCGAGGAGTACATCACCCGGTACGGGACGCCGGACGCGGACCACGTGGTCTTCTACTACATCCAGGACGGCAAGCGGCTCGCGCGCTCCGACGAGACCTTCGTCGCGCCGCCCGGGAGCCCGGTGGGCTTCTACTACGCGGACCGCTCGGTGTCGGGCAACTTCGACCACTTCTGGTTCGGCGCCCAGGCCAAGAGCGGCGCCGACGACCCGCTGTACACCGTCCCCAAGGTGGACATCGGCCTGGTGCCCCCGGGCGTCGCCCGGGCCGTGATCGAGTGGGCCGACGGCGTCACCGCCGAGCCCGCCATCCTGTCCCTCGGCGACTCCGAGGCCCGCTGGATCGGCGCCGCCAAGCGCGGCGTCCCGGCCGAACTCCGGCTCTACGCGGCCGACGGCTCGCTGATCGACACCAAGAAGAAGTGGGCGGAGAACTGACCGCCCACTGACCCCGGTCCGACCCGGCGGGCCCCGAGGAGTCCACTCCACTCCTCGGGGCCCGCCGCGCCGTCGGTCGGAGGGTGCGGTTCAGGGCGTCGAGGGCACGGCGACCGGCCGCAGCACCGTCAGCGAGTCCTCCTGGGCCGCCACCATGGCGAAGGAGAACCGGTCGAGTTCGAGGCAGAGCGCGACGTCGTCGGGATGGGCCCCCTCGCGCACCCCCTGCGCCAACTCGCCGGCGGCCCGCGACCCGGCGGCCCGGCGGAGGTACGGGTCCGCGTCCGTCCCGTCCCCGGCGGCCCTCCCGGCGATGTACTGGGCGCACGCCAGGTCCTCCTCGGCCCGCCCGTCCTCGCCGGTGACCACATAGGTGACGCTCCCGCACCCCCGGTCCCGCAGCAGCCGCGCCGTCGCCCCCGCCACCACGAAGCCGGCGCACAGCACCAGCGGGGCGTCCTTCACCGCGAGCGCGCCGACCGTCCCGGCGGTGGTCTTCTGCACCACCGTCCGCCCACCGAGGTCCACGCCCCGCAGCAGCCCCGGCGAGTTGACGGCGTCGAACCCGGGCGCCGCCGCCCCGTCCTTGAGAGCCACCCACCCCGGCTGCCGGGCCTTGAGCGCCAGCGCCTCGTCCAGCGATCCGGCGAGAACGATCTTCTCGGCCCCCCGCTCGAAGGCCCAGGCCGCCACGGTGAACGCACGCATGACATCGACCACGACCGCGACGGCCGGAACCTCGGCCACCTCGTCGATCCCGAGAAAACTGGAGTCCATGCCCGCCATGATCGCGGGCCCCGCCTCCCCCGCCCACCCCTTTTCGGGTCAGTACGGCAGCAGGTCACCCGTGGCCAGGTCGAAGCCGAACGGCTCGGGGATGTGCAGGGTCTCGCCGAACTCGATGTCCTCGCGGCGGTGGTACTTCGTGCCGTCGGGCCGGCTGAACAGGGTGACCGTCTTCTGCCGGGCGTCGACCAGCAGGTAGAGCGGGATGCCCATCAACGGGTAGTCGCGGACCTTCCCCACCCAGTCGTTCTCCGGGTTCGAGGGGGAGACCAGCTCGACGGCGACGGCGGCAAGCTCGGCCGGGACCTGGTTGGCCGAGGTCTCCAGGGCCTCCCCGGGCAGATAGGTCAGATCCGGGTTGCGGCTCTTGCCGACGGCGGGCGAGACCAGATCGGTGTTCTCGCTCGGCAGCAGTTCGGCCGGGGCGTGCCGGTCGAACTGGCGGCGGACCAGCAACAGGTTCCGCTGGTGGATGCCCGAGGGGCTGACCATCATCACGATGGTGTCGCCCGAGATCTCCACCTTGAAGCCGTCGGGCAGGCTCCGGCGGGCTTCGTCGAGGAGGGCGAAGTGCTCCGGGTTCATGCGCGCGGTCTCCTGGGTCTGCCGGGCAACACGTCTCAGCGTAGTCCGCCACCGGGCCCGGACATGCGGAAGGCCCGGAGAGCGGGCTCTCCGGGGCGGGGCGGCGTCGACACCGGCGTCAACCGGCGCCGCACGTCCTCATGCTTCTGATGGGCGGAGTCGAGGGCTGTCCGCCCTCGCGCCGGTCGGCGTGCGAGTCGACCGGGCGCCAGGGGTCACAGCCGGAAGAGCTTGGCGAAGGGTGCAGTGATCCGCTCCGTTCGTGAGCCGAAGTCGACCAGGACGGCGAGCTCGCCCTCGACACCGATGGCGCGGCCGAGGCCGTACTCGTCGTGCGTCACCCGGTCTCCGACAGCGAATTGCTTGGGCGGCGGCGGGGCCGGAGCCCGACGGAAGGGGCTGGTGGGGAGGTGGCGCCGGGGCGCGGCTGAATTCGTCATCCTGGCCAGTATGCGCCTGATTTCGGCGGAGCGGGCGGCTTGATCCGCCGGATATTTTGGATCTTGGCCGACGGGAGGGCACGAGGGCGCCCGCCCCCGGTGCGCGGGGGCCCCGCCGACGGGGGCGACCGCCCGGCGCCGCCGCAGGTCGGAGCCACGCCGGCGAACTGGCCAGGGAGAACTCCCCCGTTGGGGTGCGGACCCTGCTACAGTCGTGATAGTTGCAGTTGTGGTTCCCATGAACTTTGTGTGCGCCTGCTGGTTCTGACCGCAGGCGTATTTTGTTACCCGGCCATTTCCCCGGGTGGGTCATCATCGCGGCGACGCGAAACTCACGACCTGTGAGTTTCGGACGTCCCATTCGAAGGATATTTTTAATGGCTAACGGCACTGTGAAGTGGTTCAACG
>NZ_JZWY01000362.1:0-2963 GCF_000966955.1 Streptomyces sp. NRRL S-495 | reverse complement strand
GAAGGTCGAGTTCGACGTCACGCAGGGCCAGAAGGGCCCGCAGGCGGAGAACATTCGCCCGCTCTAGTACTTCCCGCTGACCGGCTCTGCCGCTCGGCCCCGGCCCGTACCGCGCATGCGCGGTACGGGCCTTTCGGTTTTCCACGGGCATCGGCCTGCGGCCTCAGGGCCCGTTGGCAGCGGCGTGAGGGGCCGGCCGTCCGTTGTGTCCGTCGGTTGTGCCCGTCGGTGTCGAACGAATCGAACGAATCGAACGACACGAAAAGGCCCCCGCAGCGAATTCGCTGCGGGGGCCTTCTGTTGGTGGCCAGGGCCGGGGTCGAACCGGCGACCTTCCGCTTTTCAGGCGGACGCTCGTACCAACTGAGCTACCTGGCCGTACTGCACCGTCTCTTGCGAGACGAGCGATCCCGACGGGACTTGAACCCGCGACCTCCACCTTGACAGGGTGGCGAGCTAACCAACTGCTCCACGGGACCTAAAGGTGGCGAACCACCCAGGTCTTACTGGGTCTTGCTTCACTGCACTGTACTACGGTACTGCGTGCCCCCAACGGGATTCGAACCCGTGCTACCGCCTTGAAAGGGCGGCGTCCTGGGCCACTAGACGATGAGGGCTTGCGGCCTGTCCCGCCGTTTCCGGCGTTCGGGGACGTCGAGAAGCATATGGGATGTCGGGCCGATCGCCAAAACGGGTTTCGGCCAGGTGGGCGGGCGGGTCGTCCGGGCGGGCCGGCGGGGCGGGCTCCGGGGGTGGGGCTTCAGGACCAGCCGAGCTCGTCGAGCTCGTGGTCGTCGAAGCCGAAGTGGTGGGCGACCTCGTGGATCACCGTGGTGCGGACCTCCTCGACGACCTGCTCGCGGTCCTCGCACAGGCGCAGGGTCGGACCCCGGTAGACGGTGATCCGGTCGGGGAGGACGCCCGCGTACCACTCGCCGCGCTCGGTGAGCGGGGTGCCCTCGTAGAGGCCGAGGAGTTCCGGGTCGGCCGGGTCGGGCTCGTCCTCGACGAAGACGGCGACGTTGTCCATCATCGCGGCGAGCTTCGGCGGGATCAGGTCGAGCGCGTCCGCGACCAGTACCTCGAACTCTTCCGGGGTCATCTCCACCGGATCATTGTCGGGTCTGCGGTGACGGTGTGCCAGGCGGTCTGCGCCGCTCTTCGCCGGTGTTTGATGGGGCCGTGGCGACTTCGGAGGACTTGGTGGCGGACGGTGCCGCGCCCGGCCCGGCGGCGCGGCGACGCCCGCCGGTGCTCCGCGGGCAGGGGCCGGCGGTGGCGGTGGTCGCGGCCGGCGGGGCCCTGGGGGCGGTGGCCAGGTACGGGGCGGGGCTGCTGTGGCCGACCGGCCCGTCGGCCTTCCCGTGGACGACCCTGCTGGTGAACGTGGTGGGGTGCGCCGTGATCGGGGTCTTCCTGGTGGTGATCACCGAGGGGCGTCCGGCCCACCCGCTGCTCCGGCCGTTCTTCGGGACCGGTGTGCTGGGCGGGTTCACGACCTTCTCGACGTACGCGGTGGACTTCCGCCGGCTGGTGGCGGAGGGGCGGCCCGGCCCGGCCGCGGGGTACCTGGCGCTGACGCTGCTGGCAGCGCTGGCTGCGGTCTGGGCGGCCGCCGCGGTGACGCGCGGGCTGCTGCGGCGGACCGGGGTGCGGGCGTGACGGCCGGGGCTGCCGCCGGAGCGCCCGGGGCTGCTGGGGCGCCTGGGGAGGGCGCCCGGCTGGGCGGTCCGGCGCTGCGGCTGACCGTGCTGGTCGGCGAGAACGACCGTCGGCACCACCGCCCGCTGTACAGCGAGATCGTGCACCGGGCGCGGGCCGCCGGGCTGGCCGGGGCGAGCGTGTTCCGGGGGATCGAGGGTTTCGGCGCGTCCTCGCTGGTGCACACGGCGCGGCTGCTGTCGCTGAGCGAGGACCTGCCGGTGGCGGTGGTGATCGTGGACACCGAGGAGCGGGTGCGGGCCTTCCTGCCCGAGCTGGAAGGGCTGCGGCCGGCGGGGCTGGTGACCCTGGAGCGGTGCGAGGTGCTCCGGTACGCGGGGCCCGACGGCGCCGGCGGGCCCGTCGCCGACGGGCCCGGCCCGGGGGAGGGCGCGGCGTGAACTGGCTGCTGGTGGTGCTCGGCGCGACGGTCGGCGCGCCGCTGCGGTACCTGACCGACCGGGCCGTGCAGTCCCGGCACGATTCGGTCTTCCCCTGGGGGACCTTCGCCGTGAACGTGGTCGGCTGCCTGGTCCTCGGGCTGGTGGCCGGGGCGGTGGCGGCCGGTGCCGCCTCCTCGCAGGTCCAACTGCTGCTGGGGACGGGGTTGTGCGGCGCGCTGACCACGTACTCGACGTTCTCGTACGAGACGCTGCGGCTGGTCGAGGGCGGGGCGGGGCGGTACGCCCTGGCGAACGTCCTGGGCAGCGTCGCGGCGGGCCTGGCGGCGGTGTACGCGGGCTCCGGGCTGGCCGGGGCCCTCTGGGGCTGATCCGGCCCTGTGCCCCCGCCCCGGCCCCGTCCGCCGGTCCGCCGTCGAACGCCCGAGCGGTCGAACCCCCGGGCGAACGGGGCCCGCCCGGCGCTCGTTCGAGTGCTCCCGGTGCGTCCACCCGTGTCCGTGCGCCGGGGGCGCGCGTTGGGCACCCGCAAGGGTGGCCGTGCGCGCGTGGTGGGCGGCCCGGGCGGGGCGGGAGAGGGAGCTCGGTGGCGGCGATGCGTGCGATGCGTGCGGTGGCGGAGCGGGAGACGGCGGTGGACCGAGGAGGACCGGTGCGGACCGGAGTGGTCCGGGCGGTGGCGGCCCTGGCGGTGGCCGGGCTGGGGCTGACCGGGTGCATGTCGGTCGGGCCGGGCGCGGACGAGAAGCACCGCACGGTGCCGGTCGGCCAGGCCGGGACGCCGACCAGGCCGGGGCCGACCGCCTCGGCCTCGCCCAGCGGCGGCGGACACCAGGGCGGCGCGGTCGGGCGGTCGGAGCG
>NZ_JZWY01000361.1:0-1506 GCF_000966955.1 Streptomyces sp. NRRL S-495 | reverse complement strand
CACCGGGCCAGCCCCAGCCGTTCGCCCAGGAGCCGCAGGCCTTCCCGCAGGACCCCCAGCCCTTCGCGCAGGACCCGCAGGCCGCCGCGTGGGCGGCCGCCCAGCAGGCCCAGGCCCAGGCCGGCCAGCCCCAGCCCCACCCCGGCCAGCCCCAGCAGGCCGCGCCGCAGCAGGCCCAGCCCCAGCAGCCACAGCCGCAGCCCGGACCGGCCGCGCCGCCCGCCGGCGCCGACCCGCGCGCCGGCGGCTGGCCGCAGCCCGCCGCCTACCAGCAGCCCGCGCAGCCCCAGCCGAACGCCCCGCAGTGGGGCCAGCCGCCGACCGCGCCCGCCGCGTTCCAGCAGGCCGGTGCCCCGCAGCAGACCGCGCACGGCGCGCCGCTCGGCTACACCGCCGCCGTCGAGCTGTCCTCGGACCGGCTGCTGCGCAGCCAGCCGAAGCAGCAGCGGCAGCAGCCGCGGTTCCAGTTCGGCGGCAAGGCCGCCGCCGCCGAGAAGGCCCGCCGGCTGGAGATCATCCGCACGCCGGTGCTCAGCTGCTACCGGATCGCGGTGATCAGCCTCAAGGGCGGCGTCGGCAAGACCACGACCACCACCGCCCTGGGCGCCACCCTGGCCAGCGAGCGCCAGGACAAGGTGATCGCGATCGACGCCAACCCGGACGCCGGCACGCTCGGCCGCCGGGTCAAGCGGCAGACCGGCGCGACCATCCGCGACCTGGTGACGGCCATCCCGCACCTGCGCAGCTACATGGACATCCGTCAGTTCACCTCCCAGGACCTCCACTCCGGTCTGGAGATCCTGGCGAACGACGTCGACCCGGCCGTGTCGACCACCTTCAACGACTCGGACTACCGCCAGGTCATCGACGTGCTGGGCCGCCAGTACCCGATCATCCTGACCGACTCCGGCACCGGTCTGCTGTACAGCGCGATGCGCGGGGTGCTGGACCTCGCCGATCAGCTGATCATCGTCTCCACGCCCAGCGTGGACGGCGCCTCGTCCGCCTCCACCACCCTGGACTGGCTCTCCGCGCACGGTTACGCCGACCTGGTGCAGCGGTCGATCACGGTGGTCTCCGGGGTCCGCGAGACCGCCAAGATGATCAAGGTCGAGGACATCGTCGCGCACTTCCAGACCCGCTGCCGCGGCGTGGTCGTGGTGCCGTTCGACGAGAGCCTGGCGGCCGGCGCCGAGGTCAACCTCGACATGATGCGGCCCAAGGTCCGCGAGGCCTACTTCGAGCTGGCCACCCTGGTCGGCGAGGACATCGTCCGGGCCCAGCAGGCCGCCCAGCAGACCGGCTGGCAGCAGCAGGTCCAGCCGCAGCCCGCCCAGCAGCAGCCCCCGGCACCGGGCTACCCGCAGCCCCAGCCCGGACCGCAGGGCCAGCCCCCGTACGGCCAGCCGTACCCGTACGCCCAGCCGCCGCAGCCCGGCCAGCACGCCCCGCAGCCCGCGCCCGGCACGCCGTGGGCGCCGCAGCCCGGGCAGGTCCCGCCGCCCC
>NZ_JZWY01000360.1:0-10862 GCF_000966955.1 Streptomyces sp. NRRL S-495 | reverse complement strand
CCCCCGCCCGGCTACGGCTACCCGCCGCAGCAGAGCGCCCCGCCGCAGCCGCCGGCGCCCGAGTGGCAGCAGCCGCCCGCCCCACCGGCCGGCGGTGGCTACGGCCACCCCCAGCCCGAGGAGGGCCACCAGCCGCCGCCCGGCTACGGCTACCCGCCGCCGCCCGCGCAGCAGCAGTAGCAGTAGCAGCAACAACAACGACGACGAACGCCGAGGGCCCGCCGACCTCCATGGTCGACGGGCCCTCGCGTGTGCTCCGGCGCGGCGGTCAGCCGGCGTCCGTCAGCTCCCGGGCCCGCTTCACGTCGTCGGCCATCCGGTCCAGCAGCGCCTCGATGGAGTCGAACTTCTCCATCCCGCGCAGGTACACCAGGAACTCCACCGCCACGTGCAGCCCGTAGAGGTCCAGGCCGACCCGGTCGATGGCGTACGCCTCGACGGTGCGCGCGGTGTTGTCGAAGGTCGGGTTGGTGCCCACCGAGATCGCGGCCGGCATCCTCTCGCCGTCAGCCGTCAGCCAGCCCGCGTACACGCCGTCGGCCGGGACGGCGCTGTGCGGCACGGTGTCCACATTGGCGGTCGGGTAGCCCATCTCGCGGCCGCGCTGCGCGCCCCGCACCACCTCGCCCTCCACCCGGTGCGGGCGGCCCAGCACCTCCGCCGCCCCGGCCACGTCGCCGGACGCCACCAGCCGGCGGGTCAGGGTCGAGGAGAACGGCTCGCCGTCCCCGACGGTGCCGCGCACCTGGAGGTCGACCACCTCGACGCCGCAGTCCGCCGCCCGGCCCAGCTCGGCCAGCAGGGCGACGTTCCCGGCCGCGCGGTGGCCGAAGCGGAAGTTCGGCCCCTCGACCACCAGACAGGCGTGCAGCGCGTCCACCAGCACCTGCCGGAAGAACTCCTCCGGCGACTCCTTGGAGAACTCGGTGGTGAACGGCAGCACCAGCACGGCGTCGACGCCGAGCTCCTCGATCAGCTCCGCCCGGCGCGGCTGCGGGGCGAGCAGCGGCGGGTGGGTCCCCGGGCGGACCACCTCGCTGGGGTGCGGGTCGAAGGTGACCACCACCGAGCGCACCCCCCGCTCACGGGCGCGCTCGACCACCCGGTTGATGATCAGCTGGTGTCCGCGGTGCACCCCGTCGAACGAGCCGATGGTGACGACGCTGCGTCCCCAGTCAGCGGGGATCTCCTCCAGGCCACGCCAGCGCTGCACCTGACCGCTCCTTGTTCCCTACGGCGCGTACCTTCTGTACGCTCAAACGCTCAAAACCCGAACCCCTATAGCGTGCCATGCGCCTGTCCGGAGTTCGGCACCGGAAGGCAGGTTGGCCGAACCGCCGGGTACCGGGCTCCCCCGCCCGGCGGCCGGGCGGCCCCGGCGCCGCCGGCCCGCTCGGCCTCCGCAGCCGCGTACTGCGGGTCCCGGCCGGCCGCGACCAGGGCACGCAGCCGGTCCAGCCGCGGCCCCACCGGACGGGCCGGCCGCTCGTCCTCCGGCCAGCGCGCCAGCAGCGCGGCGAACTCCGCCGACCGGCCGGCGCAGCGCACCAGCAGCCCGTCCGCGCCCGGCAGCGCCGCCGCCGCCCTGACCACCACCGCCCGGGCCCGGGCCGGCCGCTCCGCCGCGCAGTGCTCGGCCAGCCCCGCGAGGGCGGCGGCCAGCACCTCCGGGTCCCCCTCGGTGGCCAGCAGGGTGTCCAGCAGCTCGCAGCGCAGCGCGTCCGCCACCGGGTCGGGCACCGGGCGGGACAGCACCTCGGCGAACGGCCGCCGGACCGCCGCCGCGCGGGCCGCCAGGGCGCCGCTCAGCAACACCCGCAGCTCCAGCCGGGCGACGGCGCCCTCGACCGCGCCGCGTGCCAGCCGACGGCCCAGGTAGTCGACGGCGACCGGACCGGCCAGTTCCGGCCGCTCGCGCAGCAGCCGGGCGGCGAACTCGGCACCCCGCCGGGCGGCCAGCGGTGCCCGGGCGTCCGCCAGCACCCGCAGCGTCCCGGCCACCGGCGCGCCCGGCCGCGCCGCCGCCCCGGGCCCGCCCAGGCGGTCGGCCAGCGCGGCCAGCACCGGCTCCGGGTCGCTCTCCAGCGCCGGGGCCAGCGCCCGCGCGGTCAGGAAGCGGTCCTCGCCGCCCCGGTACACGGCCAGTGCCGCCGGCAGATGGACGGCCCGGCTCCCCGGCTCCCGCAGCAGCAGGGCGAGCGCGGCGCCGTGCAGGGCCGGCTCCTCCTCCCTGGCCAGCAGGGCCAGCGCGGTGAACCGCAGCAGCTCCGGCCCGGCGCCACGGGCGTACGGGGCGGCGTGCAGCGCGTGCACCGCGGCGGCCACATGGCGTTCGGGCCTGGGGTCGTGGCTCCAGCGGTCGACAGCCCGGCAGAGCGCCGAGGGCTCCTCGACCGCCAGTACGGCGAGCAGCGCGTCCGCCCTCGGGTGCGCGGCCCCGGCCAGCATCTCGGTCAACTCGTCCAGGGCCAGGGCCCGGTGGGCGAACAGCAGGTCCTGCGCGAGGTCGGCGACGGTGCTTCCGGGCCGGGCCGGCAGGCCGCGCGGATCGTCGAACCACCCGCACAGCAGCGGCAGCACCCCCGGCGGATCGGCGCGCAGCCGGCCGGCCACCGCGGCGAGGAACGGCCGGTCCGGCCCGTCGGCGGCCACCAGCCGCCGGAACAGCGCGAGTTCGTCCTCCGCCGGCAGCCCGAGACCGGACCAGAAGGACGGCCCGAACCGGCCCAGCCCCTCCGCCGGAAGGCGCTCGAACCCGCCTGCGGCGGCCGCCCGTTCGACGATCCGCTCGGCCAACTGCTCCAGCAGCGGCCGGTGTTCGGCGAGGTCCTGACCGGCCCACCAGCCGGGTTCGCTTCCAGCGGGGCGCAGGTCCACGGCCCGCCAGATCCGGTGCAGCCACGGATCCAGCGCCGGGGCGCCCCAGGTGGAGCCGACCCGCCGCAGCGCCGCGACCACCGGGCCGATCCGGTGCCGCGGCACGGTCCGGACCCCTGCGGGCGGACCCCCGCCGGGCCCGGGGGGAGTGTCCTCGGCCTCGCCGAGCAGCAGCCGCAGCGCCGCGTCCAGGTCCAGGTGCAGGCCCTGCAGCCAGTCGGCGAACTCCCCGTGCGCGAAGCGGTAACCGGGGCCGGCCGGTACGAACAGCCTTTCCGCCAGCACCGCCGTCGCCCAGCCGCCCGCCACCGGGAACAGTTCCTCGAACACGGCCCGGGGCAGCGCGCCCTGCTCGGCGCCCAGCATCCGCCGCGCCGCCTCGTGCACCCGGCCGGCCACCGCCGCCGCCGTCCGGCGCACCCGCCCGGCGGACACCCCGGCGGGCCGGACGGCGCCCCGGCGGTGGGCGCCCGGCCGCCGGGGGCGACCGTCCTCGGCGAGCCGCTGGGCCACCCGCAGGCAGCACAGGTCGAGATGGGCGGCGAACAGCCCGGTGCGGCCCACCGGTTCCCCACGCAGCCCCTCCGCCCACAGCTCCCCGGCCAGCCGGACCGCCAGCGGGTGCCGGGCGTCCTCCGCGGCCGGCCAGCCGGGCGGCACCCCGTACCGCCGCCGCACCCGCTCCGCCGCTTCGGCGGGCAGCGGCCCCAGGCGCCGCACCACCACCCGGACGGCGCCCGCACCGCGCCCCGGCCCGCCGGCCGACGAGCCGAGCTGCGTTCCGAGCGGCATTCCGACCGGCACCAGGAACTCGCCCTCGGCCCCGCCCGGCGCCAACCGCTCCCAGGCCTCCTCCCCGCAGGCGGTCAGCAGCCGGGCCCCGCCCGCCGCCAGCCAGTACGCCGAGGCCCGCAGCCAGTCGGCGTCCAGCGGCACCGGCGACTCCTCAGGACCGTCCAGCACCACCAGCAGCGGCCGCCCGGCCGCCGCACAGAGCGCGGCCACCGCCCCGGGGCCGGGCGGTGCCGGCACCTCCAGCTCCGCCGAGGCCGACCCCAGGGCCCGCTCCACCGCGTCGGCGAGGGAGGCGTCCCCCGGCCCGAGGTCCGCCCCGCGCAGCCACACCGTGGGCCGGGGGCTCTCGCCGTCCCCGCGGCGTACGGCGACGGCCGCCGCCTCGGTGCTGCGGCCCGTACCGGCCGCCCCCACCAGCGCCACCACCCCGGCCTCCGCCGGGCCGTCACCGCCGGAGGGACCGCCGGAGGGACCGCCGTCCACCAGCAGGTCGGCCCACTCCGCGAGCCCGTCCGGCCGGTCCACCCGGTCGGCCGCCAGCGCGGCGACCCGGTCCGGCCCGGCCCCCGCCGCGGCCAGCTGGGCGGCGGCCAGCCGCAGCACCCCCGCCAGATTGAGCGCGCTCCCGTACGCGGGCACCTCGGCCGCGTTGCGCGCCAGCGCCTCGGCGAGTTCCGGCACGTCCACTCCGACGGCGGTCACCGGAACGGCGGTGGGCGGCCCCGGCCGCCCCGGGGTCCGCAGGCCGGGCGCGACCACGGCCACCACCGTGCCGCCGGCGGCGTCCAGCACCGGCGCCCCGGCCGGGACCACCGCCGCGTCGGCCGCCGAGGGCACGTCGAGCAGCAGCACACCGTCGATCAGGTGGAAGCGGTCGGCCTGCGGGTACACCGCCCCGGTGGTCGCCGCGAGGCCGCAGCGCAGCAGTACCGTCCGCCCGTCCGCGCGCCCCTCGCCCCGGACCGGGACGGGCACCAGCAGCCCACCGCCGTCCCCGGCCGCCGGCGGCGGGCCGACGGGCAGCGGCGGCACGGGCAGCCCGCCGACGCTGTGGGTGTGCAGCAGGGCCAGCCCCTGCCCGGGCAGCGGCCGCACGTGTTCCGGGCCCAGGACCCTGGTCTGGCCCCCGAAGAGGTGCAGGACGATCCCGTCGAGTCCGGCGACCGTCTCGTGCGCGGTGAGGACGGTGCCCAGCGGGTCGAGCACGAAGCCCAGCCCCCGCGGCCGGCCGTCCCGGTCGTGGATCCGCAGCAGCCGACGGCCGGGGTCGCCCGCCGCCGTGCCGTCGTCCTCCCCCGGCAAGCCCCTGAAGCCCAGCAGTCCCGGCATGCCCGCAGCCCTCCCCGCAGGCCCGGCCGGCCCTGGAGTGGACGCGTCGCGGCGACCTGCGCGCCGCGGGGGAGCCTGCCCGGCGCGGGCGCGGACGGACCGCGCCCACGCCGTTCACGACCGCGGTTCACCTCGTGCGCTCCCCCGCGCGGGTGAACTTCCCCCCGACGACGCCCGGTACTGCACCGGTACCGCGCCGGTTCAGCCCCGGTTCAGCCGACGAAGACGGCGACCGGCCGGGCCTGGCCGGCCTGCTCCTCCACCAGCGCCAGGAAGGTGCCGTCCGGGCCGAACACCGCGATCGGCCCGTCCACGCCCATCCCCGGGGCCTTCAGCCGGGCGCCGTGGGACAGCTGCTTCGCCTGGTCGGCGTCGAGGTCCCAGCGCGGGAAGGCAGCCGCCGCCGCGGCGGCGATCGGCAGCACCTCCAGCCCGGTGGCCGCCTCGCCGGTCACCGAGGCCTCCAGCTGCTCCAGGGTGTGCGCCGACTCCACCCCGTACGGCCCGACCCTGGTGCGCCGCAGCGCGGTGAGGTGCCCGCCGACGCCGAGCCCGGCGCCGAGGTCCCGGGCCAGCGCCCGGATGTAGGTGCCGGAGGAGCACTCCACGGTGACGTCCAGGTCGACCACCGGCGTGCCGTCCTCCGCGACCGCGGCACGCCGCTCGTGCACGGTGAAGGAGTGGACGGTGGTCGGCCGGGCGGCCAGCTCGAAGTCCTCGCCCTCGCGCACCCGGGCGTAGGAGCGCTTGCCGTCGATCTTGATCGCACTGACCTTGGACGGCACCTGCATGATCTCGCCGGTGAGCGCCGCGACTCCGGCGGCGATGGCCTCCCCGGTCACCCCGTCGGCCGGGGTCGAGGCGGTGACCTCGCCCTCCCGGTCGTCGGTGACGGTGGTCTGGCCGAGCCGGACGGTCGCCTCGTAGGTCTTGGCGGTGAGCATCAGATGGCCGAGCAGCCGGGTGGCCCGCTCGACCCCGATCACCAGTACGCCGGTGGCCATCGGGTCGAGGGTGCCGGCATGGCCGACCTTCCGCGTCCCGGCCAGCCACCGCAGCTTCGCGACCACCCCGTGCGAGGTGATGCCCTCCGGCTTGTCGACGATGACCAGGCCGTCCGGACCGGTGCCTTTGCGCTTCATCAAGTTCTTTCTGTCAAAGCCCTGCACAAAACGATCAACCACAGGCTGCCAACCTACCGACCGCACGGCCCCGCCGACCACGCAGCACGGCTGGCAGCCGGCGGCGGTGGGCGGAGGCGCCGGCGGATCAGTCCCGGCGGGCCCGCAACGCGGCGCGGAACCGCTGCACCACCACGTCGACGTCCTCCCGGGCGGAGAACCCGGCGGCGTAGACGTGGCCGCCGCCGCCCAGCTCCGCACAGGCGGCCGCGACGTCCACCGCACCCTTGGAACGGGAGGAGCCGCGCAGAGTGCCGTCCGGGTCCTGCTTGAGCACCAGGGCCACCTCGGCCTCGGCCGGGCGGCGCAGGATGTCGATCAGGCCCTCGATCTCCTCGACGGTCACGCTGAACAGCACCAGCTCCTGGTACGGCACCCAGGTCCACACCAGGCCGAGGCCCTCCGCCGCCTCCGGCTCGTAGACGGCCCGGTCGAGCGCGCCGGCCAGCACCTTGAGGTAGCCGAAGGAGGAGGTGTCCCACAGCTGCCGCGAGATGAGGTCGTGCCGGATGCCGGTGGCCAGCAGCCGCCCGGCAAGCTCGTGGGTGGCGGGCGTGGTCGCCCGGTACCGGAACGAGCCGGTGTCGGTCGCGACACCGGTGTACAGGCAGGTGGCCAGGGACTGGTCCAGTTCGACGCCCAGCCGGCGCAGCAGCTCGTCCACCAGCACGGCGGTCGCCGGGGCGTCCGGGTCGATCAGCTGGTGGGTGCCGAAGCCGGGGTTGGAGGCGTGGTGGTCGAGGACGACCAGCACCGGGGCCGCGAAGGCCTTGTCGTGCAGCAGGCCCAGCCGGCTCTCCGCGGCGACGTCGAAGCAGAGCACCAGCTCGGGGGTGTCGGGCACCGCCGAGGCCGGCACGATCAGCTCCTGGCCGGGCAGGAAGGCCAGCGACTCGGGGACGATCTGCGGATCGTCGCCGAACGAGACCCGGACCTCCTTGCCGAGGCCCTTCAGGGCCAGCCCGGCCGCCAGCGCGGAGCCGAGCGCGTCGCCGTCCGGGCAGATGTGGCAGATCAGGTCGATCGAGCGGGCCCGGCCGATCTCGGCGACCACCTGCTGCCACAGCAGCTCGAATCCGCTCTCCTCGGCGCGCGGCCCCGGAAGCACCGCGAGGGCACCCTCCACCATGTCGGTGGAGGATGCCCCCGTGGTCGAACCGGTACCGGCTGCCGAACCGGCCGCCGCCGGCTCACCCGCCATGACTACTCGTCCTCGTCGTCACGCTCGGACGCCGGAACCTTGTACGGGTCCGCGTCGCCGGCGAAGGCCGCGCCCGCGGCGCTGGTGCGCACCGCGGCGTCGATGGCCCTGGCCCGGTCGAGCAGGTCGTCGATGTTCCTGGCGTTCTCCGGCAGGGCGTCCGCGACGAAGGTCAGCGTCGGGGTGAAGCGCACCCCGGTCTGCTTGCCGACCTCGGAGCGGAGCACGCCCTTGGCGCTCTCCAGCGCGGCGGCCGTGGCCTCACGCTCGGTGTCGTCGCCGAAGACCGTGTAGAAGACGGTGGCCTCGCGCAGGTCCCCCGTCACCCGGGCGTCCGTGATGGTCACGAACCCGAGTCGCGGGTCCTTGATCCGGCGCTCCAGGGTCTGGGCGACGACCACCTGGATGCGGTCGGCGAGCTTGCGCGCCCTTGCGGTGTCGGTCACGTTGCCTCCTCGTGCAGTGGGCCGAGTACTCGGGCGTGCTGCGCGCCCATCGGGGCCCATGCCCCAAAGTACCGGCCCGCGCCCAGCCTTGTGGGCGCTCTCGGTCCTGATCTGTGTGAGAACGGCGACTCGCGCCGTCCGCGTCCACAGTTCTCATTCGTCGTCGTCGTTGTGGTAGCGCCTCCTGGCGGAGAGCAGCTGAACCTCGGGGCGGCCGGCGACAAACCGCTCACAGCTGTCCAGGATCTCGGTGATGTACCCGGCTTCGCCGGACACCACCGCGAGGCCGATCTCGGCCCGGCGGTGCAGATCCTGGTTCCCGGTCTCGGCAGCGCACACGCTGTACTTGCGCTGCAGTTCGGCCACGACGGGCCGCACGATCGACCGCTTCTCCTTGAGCGAGTGGACGTCGCCCAGCAGCAGGTCGAAGGTGAGTGTTCCCACGAACATGTGTGACAGGTCAGAGCCGACCTGGAAGGCCTCGGGGAGCGGTTCCCGAACGGGACCGCTCCCCGGACCCTACACAGCAGGACCGGGGCCGGTCGACGGAAATACCACCCGTCGACCGGCCCCGGCAGCCACTCGCTTACGCGCGCGGCTTCTCGCGCATCTCGTAGGTCTCGATGACGTCGTCGACCTTGATGTCGTTGAACGACCCCAGGGTCACACCGGCCTCGAAGCCCTCGCGGACCTCGGTCGCGTCGTCCTTGAAGCGACGCAGACCCTCGATGGTGAGGCTCTCCGCCACGACCTTGCCGTCGCGCAGCAGGCGGGCCTTGGTGTTGCGGCGGATGATGCCGTCGCGGACCAGGACACCGGCGATGTTGCCGAACTTGGAGGAGCGGAAGACCTCGCGGATCTCCGCGGCGCCAAGGCGCACCTCCTCGTACTCCGGCTTGAGCTTGCCCTTGAGGGCGTTCTCGATCTCCTCGATCGCCTGGTAGATGACCGAGTAGTACCGGACGTCCACGCCTTCCTTGTCGGCCGCAGCGCGCGCACGGCCTTCGGCGCGCACGTTGAAGCCGATGATGATGGCGTCCGAGCCCATCGCCAGGTCCACGTCGGACTCGGTGATGGCACCCACACCGCGGTGCAGGACCCGGAGCTCGACCTCCTCGCCCACGTCCAGCTTGACGAGGGCGTCCTCGAGGGCTTCCACCGAACCGGAGACGTCACCCTTGATGATGAGGTTGAGCTGCTCGATGGAGCCGGCGGCGATGGCCTTGTCCAGGTCCTCCAGGGACACCCGGACCCGACGCTGCGCGAAGGCGGCGTTGCGGTCGCGGGCCGAGCGCTTCTCGGCGATCTGACGGGCGGTGCGGTCCTCGTCGACGACGATGAAGCTGTCGCCGGCGCGGGGCACCGAGGTCAGACCGAGCAGCAGCACCGGGCGGGACGGGCCGGCCTCGGCGAGGCTGTTGCCGTTCTCGTCCAGCATCGCGCGGACGCGGCCGTAGGCGTCGCCGACCACGATCGAGTCGCCGACGCGGAGGGTACCGCGCTGCACGAGGACGGTCGCCATGGCACCGCGGCCCTTGTCGAGGTGGGCCTCGATGGCGATACCCTGCGCGTCCTGCTCGGGGTTGGCCCGCAGGTCGAGCGAGGCGTCCGCGGTCAGGACCACGGCCTCCAGCAGCTGCTCGATGTTGAGGCCCTGGCGCGCGGAGATGTCGACGAACATGGTGTCGCCGCCGTACTCCTCGGCCACCAGACCGAACTCGGTCAGCTGACCGCGGACCTTCGTCGGGTCGGCGCCCTCGACGTCGATCTTGTTGACGGCGACCACGATCGGCACACCCGCGGCCTTGGCGTGGTTGAGCGCCTCGACCGTCTGCGGCATGACACCGTCGTTGGCCGCGACCACCAGGATCGCGATGTCGGTGGACTTGGCACCACGGGCACGCATGGCGGAGAACGCCTCGTGACCCGGGGTGTCGAGGAAGGTGATCGGGCGCTGCTCGCCGTTCACCTCGGTGACCACCTGGTACGCACCGATGTGCTGGGTGATGCCACCGGCCTCGCCGGCCACCACGTTGGACTTGCGGATGGCGTCCAGCAGGCGGGTCTTACCGTGGTCGACGTGACCCATGACGGTGACGACCGGCGGGCGCGGGGCCAGCTGGTCCTCGTCGCCCTCGTTGGCACCGAAGTCGATGTCGAACGACTCCAGCAGCTCGCGGTCCTCGTCGTCCCGGCTGACGATCTCGAGCTGGAAGCCCATCTCGTCGGCCAGCAGCTGCAGCGTCGCGTCGGAGACCGACTGCGTCGCGGTGACCATCTCACCGAGGTTGAACATGACGGAGACGAGCGCGGCCGGGTTGGCGTTGATCTTCTCCGCGAAGTCCATCAGCGAGGCGCCGCTCGACAGGCGAACGGTCTGGCCGTTGCCGCGAGGCAGCATCACACCGCCGACGGACGGGGCCTGCATGGCCTCGTACTCCTGGCGCTTCGCCCGCTTCGACTTGCGACCACGGGCCGGACGGCCACCGGGGCCACGGCCGAAGGCACCCTGCGTGCCACCACGGGCACCCGGGCCACCGGGACGGCCGCCGAAGCCACCCGGACGCGGACCGAAGCCACCGCCGCCGCCCGGGGCACCGCCACCGGGACGGGGGCCGCCGAAGCCGCCACCGGCCGGACGCGAGCCCGGACCGGCCGGACGGCCCTGGAAGCCCGGACGGGCGCCACCGGCACCCGGACCACCCGGACGGCCACCGGGGCCACCCGGACCACGGCCACCGGGGCCGGGACGCGGGCCCGGACCGGCCGGACGCTGCGGCATCATGCCCGGGTTCGGACGCGGCATGCCCGACGGGGTCGGACGCGGGCCGGCCGGACGGGGCATGCCGTCGGGACGCGGAGCACCGGCACCGGGACCACCGGCACCCGGGGCACCCTGGCCACCGGGACGGGGACGGTCGCCACCCGGACGGGGAGCACCGGCACCCGGAGCACCCTGACCACCCGGACGCGGACGGTCGCCACCGGGACGGGGACGGTCGCCACCCGGACGGGGAGCACCGGCACCCGGAG